>JACCUM010000026.1 GCA_013811805.1 Geodermatophilaceae bacterium
CACCTGGCCCAGGGCCGCTGAGAGGTCGTTCTCCGCGGCCAGGAACAGCTGGTCGTGGCGGGCACCGATCCGCTCGGCCCGCAGCCGGATCTGGCCGCCCGACTCCTCACCGGAGACCACGAGCGCCCGCCCCTTGCCGTCGACAGTCCACTGCTTGGCCACCTCGAGCAACAGCGTGGACTTTCCGCCCCCCGGCTCGCCGGCCAGCAGGACGACCACTCCGGGGACCAGTCCGCCGCCGAGCACCCGGTCAAGTTCGCCGACCCCGGTCGGTTGGGCAGCGGCCGGCAGAATCGAGAGCGCGGTCACCGGAGTGGCTGGGCTCGTGACCGGGCCGGCGACACTCGACGCACGGACACTGGCCGCAGCCCCGGACTGCTCGACCGATCCCCAGCTCTGGCACTCGGGACAGCGCCCGAGCCAGCGCGGCGGTGCGTACCCGCACTCGATGCACTTGTATGCGGGACGTGCGGCGCGAGCAGGGGTGGGGGCCACGCCGCGCACGCTACGGCGATCCACCGACAAGCATCGCCGTTATGCGCATGAGGGTCAAAATTCGGTGGTTGGTTTCGCCGTTGTGCTCATCAGGGTCAGCTGGCGTGCACTATGAGGCGTCGGGGTCGCCTTCCCAGGCCTCGACGAAGTTTCGTACGGCCAACCGAGCCAGGTCGCGGCGACTACCCGGCTGCTCGCTCCAGGTCAGCGCCTGGGAGGCGAGTTCCAACTGTCGGGCCTCGTTCAGGCGATCCAGCATTCGCTCGACGATCTGGTCCTGGGTCGCGCGCAGGAACTCTCTGCGGACAACCGCGTACTCGATCGCGAGTTCCTCGGAGATGTCCAAGCGCGTCGCCCCCCGGTCGGGCCTTAGCCCTGCTCGGCCTCTTCGGTGTGGAAGTCGAAGCCCTCTTCGCGGTTGATCTCCCGAATCGGGTTAGCTACCGGGACGTCAACGGTGACCTCACCGGCCTGCTCGAATACAAAGGTCAGCGACACGACCTGCGCAACCGAGAGCTCCTCGGACAGATCGGACAGCTCGATCGTGGGGAACTCCGAGGTACCGAACTGCAGGACTCCCTGGGCAGGGACCTCCGCTTCCACGCCGACCGCAGCTTCTCCGGTCGCCGGCTCCTCGTCACTCGGGATGGTCGCCGACGCGAAGAATTCACCCTCCACATCGAGCAGGGTGTCCTCGGCCAGGCCTTGGTTGGCCACGGCCAGGACCAGTTGAGCCGTCGAGCCTTCGGCGTACGTGCCGCCGGACGGGTAGAGGATGCGGATGTCGCGCAGCGCCAGTTGACCGATGTTCGCCGAGGATCCGTTCACAGTGGCTACCTGCGTCGAGGTCTGCGTGATCTGCCCGGCGCTGCACCCGGTGAGCGCGGCCGCGCTGAGCGCGGCGACGGCACCCAGCAGAGGGATCATTCGGGGCGGGCGGGACACCGTGGCGACCTCCGGGGCTGGCTGATCGTGGCGATGGGGGCCGCTCGAGCGCGGCCGCGAACGCGGTCAGACTAGCGGTAGGGCTAACCCGTTCCTTCCCCAGTTGGGCGATCGCGGCCAGCGCGTGCCCCTAGAGGGGGCCCCAGGAAACGGCGATCCCAGGCAGAGATCGCTAACCGGTCGCCCGCGCGAATCCCGTAGGCAACCGCTCACCGGCCAACCACTCGACTCGCCGATGAACGATGCGACTAGCGGCTTGGGTCGGCGGCGATGCGTACGCCGGCCAGCGCCGCGTCGGTCAACTCGTTCCAGTCCGGCCAGGGCATCTCGGGTTTGGTGACGCGCGGGTCAACGATGCCGTGGAGCGAGGCCGACAGCTCCGTCGCCAGCGGGAGGGCCACCGCGTGGCGGGTTACGGACAGGCAGGCGGCGACCGCCTCGCCGGGCGGTACGGGCGGCGACGGCGCGCTGAATGCCCTGTGGAGCAAGGGGCTTCAGTCGCATGTGCGCGCCGTAGAGGCGTCCGGGAAAGACGATGGGATCGCTGCGGTCGAAGCCGGCAGGGCATCGGCGGCGCACTGCGCGGCGCTGATCTGCAGCCAACGCCCGGGACCGGCGGCGGCCTTGGAGATGCCGGCTGCGGTGTCGAACTCGGTGTCGACCGGCCCAGGGCAGACCTCGGTATTGGTGACTCCGGTGCCGGACAGGACGGCGCGCAGGGGTCTTAGAAGGCACGGGCGGTCCGGGTTAACTCTCTGGTGCGCTGGTCACGGGTGCGAGAGGCTCGCGCGCATGGCAAGTCGGATGCTGAAGACGATGATGGACGGCCTGGGCGAACTGCGTTTCGAGCCGACCCCGAAACGAGTCCGGGCAGTGATCGGCGGGAGCCCGATCGTCGACAGCACCCGGGCGGTCCTGGTCTGGGAACCGCGCCGGGTGGTGCCCTCCTACGCCGTACCGACCGAGGACGTGCAAGCCGAGTTGCAGCCGTCCGAGGAACAAGGCAGCGGGGCAACTCCGGATACCGGGTACAGCATGCCGGATCTCGCCCATGTCCCGGTGCTCACTCCGGAGATCCCGTTCTCAATGCACAGCACCCAAGGCCGGGCCATGGACGTCCGGACCGCGACCCAGGTTCGCAGCGCAGTTGCCTTCGAACTGGCCGACCCTGATCTCAGCGGCTACCTGGTTCTCGACTTCGCCGGCTTCGATGAATGGCTCGAGGAGGACGAGCCGATCGTGTCGCATCCGCGGGATCCGTTCAGCCGCATCGACATGCGCCGGAGTTCGCGGGCAATCCGGATCGAGTTGGACGGGACGGTGCTCGCCGAATCCAAGCGCCCGCTGATCGTCTTCGAGACCGGGCTGCCGGTGCGCTACTACCTTCCGCGCGAGGATGTGCGGGGGACCTTGCGCCCAACGTCGACCCGTACGACCTGCGCGTACAAGGGCGAGGCGAACTATTGGTCGGCCGAGATCGGTGACCGAGTCATAGAGGATCTGGCCTGGTCTTATCCCGCTCCGCTGCGCGATGCCGGCGATCTGGTCGATCTGATCTGTTTCTTCGACGAGAAGGTTGATCTGGTCGTGGATGGCGTACGCCGGGACCGGCCAGTGACCCCGTGGTCGTGAGCGCTCGCCCGTCGGCTCAGCCGGTGCCGTCGACTCCGAAGAGCGGCTCGTCGGGCGCGCGCAGGTCCGCGCTCGGCAGGCCGTCCGGGTGCTCGGTACGTACCCGGTCGAGGCAGGCCAGGGCGATCCCCAGGTGTTCGCGCTTGCTCGCCTCGTAGAAGGTCTGCGCGCTCCCGGACAGCTTCGGTGAAGCATGCAGCGGCTTGTCCGAGACACACAGCAGGGTGGCATTCGGGATCCGGTAACGAAAACCGTTGGCGGCGATGGTCGCTGACTCCATGTCCGTAGCCACGCAGCGGGCGGTTCGGATGTCGTCCAGGGCGATGCGCTGGTTGAACTCCCAGTTGCGGTTGTCGGTCGTATAGACGACGCCGATCCGGTACGGGGCCTTGCGCTCGTCCAGGGCCTGCAGCAGATAGGAGTTCAGCCGGTGATTGGGGATCACCGGCACCGTCTTGGGCAGGACGTCGTCCAGCACGTGATCAGCCCGGAGATAGGACGTGGCCAGCACGAAGTCGCCCAACCGCTGGTGATTCCGCAGCCCGCCGCAGTGCCCGATCATCATCATCGTGTCCGGACGCAGGACCGCCAGATGGTCGGTGAGGGTCTTGGCATTCGACGGCCCTACGCCGATGTTGACCAGGCTCACCCCGTCCCCGGCTGGAGTTCGGTGGTGCCATGCCGGCATCTGCGAGCCGCCTCGCGCCGGGCCCTCGGCATCCGGGAATCGTTCGCGGAACGCCTCGACGTGGATGGCGTAGTTGGTGAACACCACGTGCCGCTCGAAGGACTCCGCCGGCGTACCGCAGTAGTGCGTGAGGCGTTCGAGGGACAGCGCCATCCGCTCGGGTCCGAACAGGAACAGCTTCTTGGCCCGCAGGTCGAAGCGGTCCTCCTCGAGGGCGGCGAAGAATCCCGGATCGGAGAACCTGAGCGCCTCCCGCGATGGGCGCACCGTCACCACCGCGCCGTGGGACAGCAGCGCGGTCAGCTCGCGGGCCAGATACCGGCGTACGGCGGTGGGCCGGGCGAACTCACCGGTGATCCTCGGGTTGTGTTCCGACCAGGGACGGACGACGTCGACGGCCGGGTACCAACCGTCGGCGTCGATCCCGATCAGCGTCTGCACGAGGGTGTCAACCGCCTTGGCGAGCGCATCGGGCTCCAGCGTCGCACCGTCGACAGTGACCTCCATGAGCGCGATCCTAGGAGCCGGCCGATAAGGTGGCCGCCGAGCCCGTGGTGCTAGGCCTGGTTAGCCGAGCGAGGCACCGGCCAGGACCAACAGCCCGGTGTCCAGCGCGGCCAGCACGATGACGCCGGCGAAGGCCTTCCGGCGTAATTCCGGCCGCCCCAGCCCAGCAGCGGCGGCCAGCGCAGCTGCGGGGACGGCCAGCGACAGCGCGAGCCAGCCGATCACCCCGGGCGGTCCCGGCCGCCCGAAAGCCAGGACGACCGTCGCAGCCAGGAGTAGGGCCGCCCCGGTCGCCGCGGCGGGTCCGACACCGATCCGGTGCGGCAGCCCGCGTACTCCGGTGGCCAGGTCCTGATCGAGGTCGGGTACGACGTTGGCGAAGTGCGCGCCGGAGCCAAGCAGCGCCCCACTCAGGACCAGCCAGTACGGCGCGATCGGCAGTCCAGGCCCGGCTGCAATCACGAAGGCGGGGAGCAGGCCGAAGGCGACCGCGTACGGCAGGACGGAGGCGACGGTCGCCTTGAGCCAGAAGTTGTACGCCCACGCTGCGGCGACGGCAGTCAGATGCAGTACGCCGGGAACGACTCCGATCGCAAGGGACAGCACGACGCAGGCGATCGCGGCCAGCAGCGTCGCCGAGCCGACGACGCGGGCGGAGACCGCCCCGCTGGCAAGTGGTTTGTCCGTACGGCCGCTGCGTCGATCGCGATCCCGGTCCCGCCAGTCGTTGCTCCAGCCGATGGACAACTGGCCGGTCGCGACGGCGGAGGCCACCAGCAGGGCCCGGGGCAACTCGAGGTCGGCGGCAACAGCCAGCAGGAAACCGACGACGGTCACCCCGAGAGCCGGGCCCGGGTGAGCGCAACGGAGCAGATTTCCGGCGTAGGAAACCGGGCCACCCATACTGACCACCCTCCTGTCAAGTGCCTGAGCCGCTCAAAACTGCCTTGTGACCTGCGTGAACGTCCCGAACGTCCTTTCGGGAGAGTCGGTGGCGGCTGGTATCCTCGGGTCAGCGAAAGGGGTCCATCCACATGGGATTCACCGTCGGCGAGACCGTGGTCTACCCGCACCACGGCGCTGCACTGATCGAAGCTATCGAGACCCGCATGATCAAGGGCGTCGAAACCGCCTATCTCGTGCTCAAGATCGCCCAAGGCGACCTGACCGTACGAGTGCCCGCCGACAACGCCGAGGAAGTCGG
>JACCUM010000089.1 GCA_013811805.1 Geodermatophilaceae bacterium
GCGTACTGCTGAGTCCGACATCGTGGACTCGCTCGGCCACGCGGAGATTGCTTCCGCCGGCGCCGAGTCCTCGATAACCGCATTCCCGCAGGTATGTCGTCTCGGCACTCGGCTGTCCGAGGACCACAGCGACAGCGAGTTCGAGGCGTCACTGGAGAACATGCTCGATCGGCTGGATCGCACGCTGGCCCACTGACGGACCAACATGACAGCGCGTCCTGGTGAGCCGCGGCGAGCTGAGCGCATTTTCGGCCGGCTTTCCGGGGCAGAGAGCAACGACCTGGCGGGGGTGCTGCGCAACGAGACGATCGGTGGGGCGCTCATGCTGGGCGCGGCGGTGGTCGCGTTGGTGTGGGCGAACAGTCCATGGTCGGCCGGGTACGACACCATCCGCGCGACCACGGTCGGCCCGGCAGCCCTGCACCTCGACCTCTCGTTGCAGACGTGGGCCGCTGACGGTCTGCTTGCGGTCTTCTTCTTCGTCGCCGGGCTCGAGCTGAAGCGTGAGCTCGTCGTGGGGGACCTACGCAAGCCATCGCGGGCAGCCGTGCCGGTGGCCGCGGCGATCGCCGGGATGGCCGCCCCTGCGCTGGTGTTCCTCGCCGTGGCCATGGCTGCAGGAGGCGAGGGCCCGGCACTGCGCGGGTGGGCGATCCCGACGGCCACCGACATCGCCTTCGCACTCGCCGTCCTCGCTGTCATCCAGTCGCACCTGCCACCAGCCTTACGTGCCTTCCTGCTCACCTTGGCCGTTGTCGACGACCTCGGGGCGATCCTCGTCATCGCCACCGTGTACACCGCCAGTGTCGACTTCCTTGCGTTAGCAGGTGCGGCGCTTCTGCTGGTCCTCTATGCAGTGCTTCAACACCGTCGGGTACGGGCATGGTGGATCTACGTCCCGATCGGGCTGACGGTGTGGGGTCTCGTGCACGAAGCCGGCGTGCATGCCACCGTCGCGGGGATGGCGCTGGCCCTGCTAACTCGCGCGCGGCCCGATCCAGGCGAACACGAGGGACCGGCTGAACGCGTCGAGCATCGGGTGGGGCCCTACTCGGCCGGCCTGGCCGTGCCGATCTTCGCTTTGTTCGCGGCCGGTGTCCCGATCTCGGGCGGCACCCTGGGAGGGCTTGTCGATGACCCGGCTTCGATTGCCGTGGTCGTCGGTCTTGTCGTAGGCAAGCCGATCGGGGTACTCCTCGGTGCTTGGTTGACCGCACGGTTCACCCAGGCCGAGCTCGACGAGGGGCTGGGCTGGTCCGACATCGCCGCCGTCGGCATGCTTGCCGGCGTTGGCTTCACGGTGTCCCTTCTGGTCACCGAACTCGCCTACGACGATGCCGCCCAGGTCGAGTTGGTCAAGACGGCGGTGATCATCGGCTCCCTGATCGCCGCCCTACTCGCCGCGATGCTGCTGGTCCGGCGCAACGCCGCGTACCGACGCCTGGAAGAGGCAGCCGCCGAGCCCGGGTCGGACATGCCTTAGGGTCTTCCCCGGTGCGCCGGGAAGTCTGGTCGGCAACGTCATTGTCGACCCCAGGAGCGCCAGATGCACGCGAGCGAACTTGCCGAACAGGTTCCCACCGTCACCCGTGAGACCACCGCCCTCGAGGCGGCCCGGGTGATCGCCGAACACCGGTTGGGTGGGCTCATCGTCGCCAACGACGCCGGCGTTCCGGTGGCTGTCGTCCCGGGCACCCAGGTGCTGAAACTGTTCGTGCCGCGCTACGTGCGCGAGGATCCCTCACTGGCGCACGTGTACGACGAGGCGGGTGCCGATGAGCTCTGCGCTGCACTGGAAGACAAGACAGTCGCGGCGTTGTTCGACTCCGACGAGATCACGACCCAGTCGTTGCCATCAGTCTTGCCCGAGGACACGCTGGTGGAGATCGCCGCGGTCATGGTCGAGGCGCACTCGCCGCTGGTGGTGGTGCGCGACCGGGGCGGCAGCTATTCCGGCGTGATCACCTTCGCCCGTGCGATGGCAGCGATCGCGGCCGCGGCGGCGCGTCGGCAGCCGACAACCGACACGGCGGACTCAGACGGTCCAGACGCGTGACCGTTCAAGCGATCCTCGCGATCGCGGTCTTCGTGATCGCCTACGTCTTCATCGCGACCGAGAAGATTCCCCGTGTCGCCGCCGCATTGGGCGGCGCCGCCCTCATGGTGATCATCGGGGCGACCGGGGCGGATGAGGCCTTCTTCGGCGAGGAAACCGGCATCGACTGGAACGTCATCTTCCTGCTGCTCGGGATGATGATCATCGTCGGCGTCCTGCGGCAGACCGGCGTGTTCGAGTTCCTGGCCATCTGGGCGGCCAAGCGGGCCCGCGCAAAGCCCTACCGCGTCATGGTCATGCTCGTCCTCATCACGGCCGTGGCCTCAGCCGCCCTGGACAATGTCACGACGGTGCTGCTCGTTGCCCCAGTGACGCTGCTCATCTGCGAGCGGCTGGGAACCAACCCGGTGCCCTACCTCCTCGCCGAGGTGATGGCATCCAACATCGGCGGCGCCGCGACGCTGATCGGCGACCCGCCCAACATCATCATCGCCAGCCGCAGCGACCTGTCCTTCAACGACTTTCTGGTCAACATGGCGCCGATCGTCGTGCTCTTGTTGGCGGTCTTCGTGGTGATGTGCCGGTTCCTGTTCCGGAAGGCCTTCGTCTATCACGCTGACCGCGCCGAGCGGGTGATGGCGCTGCAGGAGCGGGAGGCGATCACCGACCCCGCGCTGCTGTGGCGCTCGCTCGGTGTGCTGGCCCTCGTGCTGGTCGGTTTCGTGGCCCACTCGGCACTGCATGTGGAGCCGAGCATCGTGGCGATGCTCGGCGCGGGGCTGCTGGTGGCCGTGTCAGGGCTGACATCAGGCAAGTACCTAGGCGACGTCGAGTGGGAGACCCTGGTTTTCTTCGCCGGCCTGTTCATCATGGTCGGCTCACTGGTGAACGTCGGGGTGATCGGCCAGCTCGGGGAGGCCGCGACCGACGCCGTTGGAGACAACTACTTCGCTGCTGCAAGCGGTTTGCTCTTCGGGTCGGCCATCCTGTCCGGGATCGTCGACAACATCCCTTACGTGGCCACGATGGCGCCACTGGTGGCCGGACTCGTCGCCTCCAGCGGGGGCAGTACGCAGGGCGGCGCGCTGTGGTGGGCGCTGGCCCTGGGTGCCGATCTAGGTGGCAACGCGACAGCGGTCGGCGCGAGCGCCAACGTCGTGGTCACCGGGATCGCGGCCCGAAACGGTCACCCGATCTCCTTCTGGACCTTCACGAGGTACGGAGTTGTGGTCACAGGGGTCACTGTGCTGCTGTCCTGGCCCTACCTGTGGCTCCGGTACTACCTCTGACTCGAGTACTGCCTGACTAGCGCTGGGGCCGAAAGATCTAGTTCGCCGCTGTTGCGCTGGCCTGCGCGGGCATCAGGATCCACAGCAGCGGGTAGATCAGCAGCTGGCTGCCAGGCAGCAGCATCAGCCCTGCCACGAACAGGACACGTGCCGGCCATGGGTCGATGTCGAAGCGGCGGCCGAGTCCGGCGCAGACGCCACCGAGGATCCGGCCGTTCTGGGGCCGGACAAGGCCTTGGCGCTGCAGTGAATCGTGAATCTTGTTCATCTCAGGTCATTCCTCGCTGGGTGGTTGATGTGATGCAGTCAAGCATCGACTGGTACGGGCCTGCCCGCATCGGGGAGGACCCCGCCCTGACCCTGACCCTGACCCCCAACAGGTCTAAGCGGTCTGTGCCCTAGAAACGGCCGCCGCCACCGCGTCGACCCCGGCTGCCCGACCCGCCGAAGCTTCCCGTGGACCGACGCCCGCCCCCACCTCCACCGAAGCCGCCGCCACTGAAGCCGCCGCCGAACCCTCCGCCGCCCCGGCCGCCACCAAAAAGGATTCCGCCGAGGACCAGGCTGCCCAGATCCGGGCCGCCCCCACGGCCGTAGCCCCGCCCACGCATGCCGCCTCGATTGCCGTACCCGCCGCGGCCTCCACCGGTGTTCGAAGGGTCCTGATCGACATCGCTGCGCGCGTAGTGCAACGCCTGCTGGCCCAGCGCGTCGGCGTGCTGAGCTTCGCGC
>JACCUM010000107.1 GCA_013811805.1 Geodermatophilaceae bacterium
AGCGCCACTGCCGCGCCGATCAGAGCCAGCAGAGCCACCGCGAGGACCGCAAGTCCGATCCCGCGACGTCGAGCCCCGCCGTCGTCCTCCGCGGCCTGACTGTCCGGGCCGAGGACGGGTACGACCACCGGGGCCTCGCGATACCGGGTGCCGGTGGCCGGCGCGATCATGGCCGTACGGTCGCTGTCGGACATGACCGGGGTGGCCTCGACCCGCTGGCCGGCGATGGCGCGCAGCAGATCGGTGCGCATCTCGGCGGCACTCTGATACCGGTTGGCCGGATTCTTGCTCATCGCCTTCAGCACGATCGCGTCCAACGAAGGGGGCACGGCCGGGTTGATCGTGCTCGGCGGGCGGGGGTCCTCGCGCACGTGCTGGTAGGCCACGGCCACCGGGGAGTCACCGGTGAAGGGCGGCCCACCGGTCACCAGTTCGAAGAGCAGGCAGCCGGCCGAGTAGACGTCCGAGCGGGCGTCGACACTCTCTCCGCGGGCCTGCTCGGGCGAGAGATACTGCGCCGTCCCGATCACCGCAGCCGTCGAGGTCATCGTGGCCGAACTGTCCGACACCGCCCGGGCGATGCCGAAGTCCATCACCTTGACCGCGCCGCCCGGGGTGATCATCACGTTGCCGGGTTTGACGTCGCGATGCACGATTCCGTTGCGGTGACTGAAGTCCAGGGCGGCGCAGATGTCGGCGGCGAACGTCATCGCTGCCTGGACGTCCATCACGCCCTCGTCCTTGAGGACATCGCGCAACGTAGCGCCCTCGACGTACTCCATGACGATGTACGGAACGTCGCCGGCCGCGACCGAGTCCTCGCCGGTGTCATAGACCGCCACGATCGCGGGATGGTTCAGTGACGCGGCCGCTTGGGCCTCTCGGCGGAACCGAGCCTGGAAGGTCGGATCCCGCGCGATGTCACTGCGCAGCACTTTGATGGCGACCTCGCGACCCAGGCGGATGTCTCGGCCACGGTGCACCTCGGCCATGCCACCCCGCCCGAGGACCTCGCCCACCTCGTAGCGCTGACCCAGCATCCGGGGGGTGGTCATCCGACCTCCCCACGCGTGGCGAACTGCCGGTCAGTCATCGCCACCCTCGTCCCCGTTCCCTGCATCCGGCTCGTAGTTTTTGTTCGCGAAGAACACCGTGACCGTGGATCCGGGCGGAACCTCCGCCTGGGTCGGAAAGGTGGTGATCACCGCATCCTTGTCGATGGGTTGATCATCGAGCCCGGCGGCTTGGAGTCGTGCGGATGTGACCTCCACAGCCTGGGGGTCCACCACGAACCCCAGATCCTCCAGCTCAGCCTGCACCTCGTCGATCGGCCGGCCGAAGTAGGCGGCGGTGTCGACGGGCACGAGTTCGACCTCCGGGGGTGGCTCTTCGGCAGCCGGTTCGCCGCTGTCCTGGGCTCCCTCGTCCGGCTGCCCCGCCGACGAGACGACAACATCGGACGGCGCCGCTGTCTGCCCGTTGTTGTTGTCGCTCTGGACGATGAGGACCGCGAGCAGTCCAAGAGCGATCAGCAGCGCGACCAGGACTAGAACCGTGACGTACTGACCGGTGCGTGCCCGCGGCTTCGCGGGTCGCGGCGGGGGCGCATAGCTGGGCGGTCGACTCGGCGGACGGGCCCTGGGCGGCACCGCGGGCATCCGTGCCGTCGGCGGCTTCCCGCCCACTGCTCCGGCGGTTCGCGCTGCTCCGGCGCCGGCAATACCCGCAGCTCCGGCAACCCTGGCAGCTCCCGCCGCAGGGGCCGCCGGCCCACCGGGTCCGAGCACCCGCGTGGACCCCATCCCGGGTCCGGCCAACCCGACCGCCCCGCCTCGGGTGGGCTGCGGCCGGCCCCTCGCCACCGCGTGGATCGCACCGGCGAAGGCGGCTCCGTCGGTAAAGCGTTGCCGGGGGTCCTTGGACATCGACCGAACTATGAGGTCGCGGATCGGTCCGGGTACGTCGGCGGGCAGCGGCGCCGGGTGCTGGTTGACGTGTGCCAGCGCCACCGACACCGAGGACTCGCCCTCGAAGGGCCGTCGACCGGCCAGCGCCTCGTAGCCCACCACACCGAGGGCGTAGACGTCCGAGGCCGGAGTGACCTGGCGGCCCATCGCCTGTTCAGGTGAGAGGTACTGTGCCGTACCGATGACCATGCCGGTCCCGGTCAGCGGTACGTGATCGGCTGCCCGCGAGATGCCGAAGTCGGTGATCTTCACGACCCGGTCGGGGCGCATGATCAGATTGGCCGGCTTGACATCCCGGTGCACGACCCCGGCCCGATGGGCGACCCCCAACCCGGCCGCGGTCTGGCCCAGGATGTCCAGGACCCTGGGCGGAGCCAGTCGAGCGTCCTTGGCCAGGACAGCGGACAGCGGCTCGCCGTCGACCAACTCCATCACCAGGTAGGCGACGTGCTCCCCCTCGGCCATGGCCTCGCCGTAGTCATAGACCTGGGCGATGTTGGCATGAGAGAGCATCGCGGTGTTCCGGGCCTCGGTACGGAACCGGCTGAGAAACGTTGCATCCCCGGTGTATTCGCTACGCAGGACCTTGACGGCCACCGTACGTTGCAGGGTCGAGTCCTGCGCCCGCCACACTTCCCCCATGCCACCGGCGGCGATCCGGCTGACCAGCTCGTAGCGGTCTCCGAGCCGCACCCCGGTCTGCAAACTCACGATTGCCCCGCCTCGTGCGCTGCGCGCACCGCTCGCTCCGCTCCTCGCTCGTTCCTCGCTGCGATGCTCACTCGCTCTCGGCTCAAGAGGCCCGGCTCCGCAGTGCTCGCCCCGCTCATGGCTGGTTGCCCATGACTGCTTCCATGATCGCCTGGCCGATCGGGGCGGACACCTCGCCGCCGGTCGCCTCGCTCTCCGACGAGCCGCCGTTGGCGACGAAGACGGCAACGGCAACCTGAGGGTCATCGGCGGGGGCGAACCCGATGAACCAGGTGTGCGGGTTGACTCCTTCGGCAACCTCGGCGGTGCCGGTCTTGCCGGCCACGTCCATGCCGGCGATCTGGGCGGCCTGGCCGCTGCCGTCGTCGACGACGCTGACCATCATCGTGGTCAGGTCATTGGCAACGTCCGCGCTGAGCGGCTCGCTGAAGACTTCCGGTTCGGCTTCGTCCAATGTGGACAGATCGGGTCCCTGGATCTGGGAGACCAGGTAGGGCGACATCAACTGACCGTCGTTGGCGATGCAACTCGCGATCATCGCGGCCTGCATGGGGGTCAATCGGACATCGCGCTGTCCGATGCTGCTCTGAGCCAGGGCCGCCTCGGACTCGATGTCGCCGACCTGGCTGCCGGCCACCGGCAGCGGCATCTCGAACCCGGTGCCGTCGATCCCGAAGCCGGCCGCCATCTCCCGGACCCGGTCTTCGCCCAGGTCGATCCCGAGCTGGGCGAAGGCGGTGTTGCAGGAGATGGTCAGCGCGTCGATCAACGACTGCTCACCGGACCCACTGCACGAGGATCCCCCGAAGTTCTGCAGCGTTGCCGAGCTACCGGGCAGCTCCAGGACCTGCGGGGCCGGGATGACCGTCTCGGGGGTGTAGCCGTCGCTGAGGGCAGCAGCCGCGATGATCGTCTTGAACACCGATCCGGGTGGAAAGTTGTCCTGGGTCGCCCGGTTCAGCCGAGGGTCGACCTCGGCGGCATCGAGTTCGGCCGCATACTCCCGGATCGCCGACGGTTCGTGGCTGGACAGCAGGTTGGGGTCATAGCTCGGCGTGCTGGCCATCGCCAGGATCGCACCGGTGCGGGGATCGAGAGCGACCGCGGCGCCGGTAACCCCCTGCAGGGCATCGAAGGCGGCCTGCTGCGCGGCCGGATTCAGCGACAGCACGACGTTGCCGCCCTCGGGGTCGCGGCCGGTGAACAGGTCGGTGAGCCGGCGGACGAGCAACCGGTCGTCGGAGCCGGCCAACAGATCGTTCTCGGTCCGCTCGACCGCCGACGGCCCGTAGATCAGCGAGTAGAAGCCGGTGGCCGGGGCGTACAGCGCTCCAGCGGGATACTGACGCAGGTACTCCAGCGCGTCATCGGTCGGGACGGACATCGCCACCGGCTGGCCGTCGACCACGATCGACCCGCGTTGCCGGCTGTACTCGTCGATCAGCACGCGGGTGTTGCCGGAGTCGGTGCGCAGGCTGTCGGCCTGGAACACCTGGATCACGTTGGCGTTGAGGATCAACAGGGTGAACAGCACCAAGATGCTGATGGCGATCTTGCGGACCGGGGCGTTCATGCGTCCTCGGTCGGCTTGACGATCTGGGTCGGCGCGTCGAACAAATCGGTCTTCGGCGTCATCACGACCGCTGGGCGCCGCGCTGCGTCACTGATCCGCACCAACAGCGCGACCAGCGCGAAGTTGGCCACCAGGGACGAGCCACCGTAGGACACGAACGGCGTGGTCAGACCGGTCAGCGGGATCAGCTTCATCACCCCGCCCAACACGACGAAGACCTGCCAGGCCACCGTGAAGGCCAACCCAGCGGCGAGCAACTTGCCGAAGCTGTCCCGTACGACCAACGCCGTACGCAGGCCGCGCTCGACGATGAGCAGGAACAGCACGATCAGTGCGACCAGCCCGAACAGACCCAGCTCCTCTCCGATCGCCGCGGCGATGAAGTCGGTGCTGGCGTAGGGCACCGTGGCCGGTCGTCCCCCACCGAGCCCGGTGCCGAACAGGCCGCCGGTGCCGAAGCCGAACAGCGCCTGCACGATCTGGAAACCCGCGTCGTCGCGGTAGGCGAACGGGTCGAGCCAGACATCGACGCGGGTACGTACGTGCCCGAAAATTTGGTAGGCGATGTACGCGCCCCCCATGAACATCAGCAGACCGATCAGCACCCAGCTGAAGCGTTCGGTGGCGACGTAGAGCATCACCATGAAGATGCCGAAGATCAGCAGCGAGCTACCCAGGTCGCGCTCGAAGATCAGGACCATCAGGCTGACCGCCCAGGCCAGGATCACCGGGCCGAGATCACGTCCGCGGGGAAAGTCCAGACCCAGAAACCGGCGGCTGGCCAGGGACAGCACGTCGCGCTTGTCGACGAGATAGGCCGCGAAGAAGCAGATTAGCGCGACCTTGGCGAACTCGCCGGGCTGGATCGAGAATCCGCCGATCAGGATCCACAACTTGGCGCCGTTGACCTCCGAGAGCGAGGACGGCAGCACGGCCGGGATCGCCAGCGCGATCAGCCCGACGAACATCAGCGTGTAGGCATACCTGGCCAGCGTCCGGTGATCCCGGATGATCACCAGGACCGCAATGAACAGCACCAGGCCGACCAGCGCCCAGATCAATTGACTGGGCGCCTGCGCGCCGGGGGCGGGACTGCCATCGAGGGCGGCTTCGGCCGCTTCGGCCAGGTCGAGTCGGTGGATGATCACCAGCCCGAGTCCGCACAACAGCGCCACGGCCGGGAGCAGCAGCGGGTCGGCGTACGGCGCGAGCTTGCGTACGACGAGGTGTGCCACCAGCCAGATCGCGGTGAACGAGGCGCCGAAGGTGGCCACCTCCACGGTCAGCGACCCGGTCACTGTCAGATCCACGATCGACTGGGCGCCGACGGTGAGCAGGCACGCAAAGGCCAGCATCAGGAGTTCGGTGTTCCGGCGGGTGGGCGGGGCAGCGGAGGACACCGGAGGTGCCGCCGTGACAGCGGCCATCAGTTGTCCTCGCGGCAGTTCGCGCTGCTGCGGGTGCCCTGCTCGGCCGCCGTCGTTTCGCGGGTCGAGCCGGACGGGGCGGCGCCGGTACTTGAGGACGCGCTCGGCCCTGACTGCGAGGCTGGTGGCTGACCTCCAGGCGGCTCGGCGCTCGGGCCGGCCGGAGTACTGACGGTCGTCGGGGTGGAGCTGGATCTGGTCGAGGGTTCTGCGCACACCGGCAGCCGGGCGTCGAGCAGGTTGTCCAGAATGCCTTGCGCAGCACCGAGATCGTCAGCCGGAATGCCGTCCATCACCGAGTTGCGTGCGGTCGTAGTGAGATCCGCCATCAAGATCTCGGTCTGCTCATGTAGGCGGTAGAAGTCCACTCCGACGAGTTCGGCATTGACGCCGCGGAAGATGGCCACCTGTTCGACCTCGCCGTCGCCCTGGAGCACGCCGACGAAGTACTGGGACATCACATAGGTCCAGATTCCGCCCGCAGCCAGCGCGAGCACGACCACGGCGGCGACCAGACCGACCAGCACGCGCGTACGACGTCGCGGCGGCGGTGGGGAAACTGCTCGTGCGGCGACCCGGGCCAGCGGTTTCTCGGGTGCGGCCAGGGCGGCTCGGCCGGCCGAGGACATGGGGTCGATGTCGCGTTGACCGACGTTGTCACCGGCCGCTCCGTCGACGACCGGGTCGATCATGGCGGTGTCGCCGTCGCGCGAGTCCTCGATGACGTCGGCAACGACGCAGGTGATGTTGTCCGGACCCCCGCCGCGCAGGGCCAACTCGATCAGTCGGTTGGCGGCCTCCTGGGGATCCGGAATCTGCAGCGCTTCGTGGATGGTCTCGTCGGAGACGACGCCCGACAGCCCGTCGCTGCACAGCAGATACCGGTCATCGACCCGCGCTTCCCGGATCGACAGGTCAGGTTCCACGTCATTGCCGTTGAGCGCGCGCAGGATGAGGTTGCGCTGGGGGTGCGAGCGGGCCTCTTCCTCGGTGATCCGGCCCTCGTCGATCATGGCCTGCACGAACGTGTCGTCGTGCGTGATCTGAGCGAAGACGCCGTCCCGCAGGAGGTATCCCCGGGAGTCACCTATGTGACACAACGCAATCCGCGAGCCGGCGAACAGCAGTGCGGTCAGCGTGGTGCCCATGCCTTCGAGTGCGTGGTCTTCTCGCACCAACTCGCGCAGATGCTCGGTGCCCTCGTTGGTGGCCCGCGCCAGGGCGGCCAGCATGTCGCCGGTGGGCGGCTCTTCGTCGAGATGTTCCAGGGCCGCGATCACGACCTGGCTGGCGACATCTCCGCCGGCGTACCCGCCCATCCCGTCGGCGACGGCCAGCAGCCGCGGCCCGGCATAGACCGAGTCGTCGTTCTTGGCGCGGATCAGGCCGCGGTCGGACCGCGCGGCGTACCGCAGGGCAAGCGTCATCCGGGGGACATCGTTTCCGAAGCTTCGTGCGCTGTCACATGACGCGCTGCGCACGAGAGTCGACTCCGCTCCTCGGAGCCGCCCGTCGGGGAGTCAGGTGAGCGGGCTCCCCTTGGCCGGGTCGCCGCGCCGGTCATCTCCTGCGATGCTCGTCTCCGTCGCACCGGCCGATCCAGCCCGATCACTGGTGCAGCTCGATGACGGTTGCCCCTATCCGGATCGGCTGTCCCGCCGCCACGGCCAGCGGACCCTGAACGCGTTGCTGGTCGAGATAGGTGCCGTTGGTGGAGCCGAGATCCTCGACGTACCAACGGCCGTCGCGCTGAGTGAGCCGCGCGTGACGCGAGCTGGCGAAGTCATCGGTCAGAACCAGCGTGGAGTCGTCCGCGCGGCCGATCAGGATGGTCTGGCCGCCCAGGGTGATCCGGGTTCCGGCCAACGGCCCCGCGGTGACTCGCAATTGCTTGAGCGGCCGCCCGGCCCTGCGTCCGGTCACCACTGCGCTGCGCGCCGGCGCGGAGACCCGTTTGGCTCGACCGCCGAGCAGATCTGCACGTACGACCCGGAAGGCGACCAGGATGAACAGCCACAACAGAGCCAGGAATCCGAACCGGAAGATCTGCACCACTATCTCGGCGGTCATGGGAGCACAGCTCTCATGAATAGCCCTGCCCTGGCTGAGAGTCTTTGCGGTAGACCAGGACCGAGTGTCCGATCCGGATGACATCGCCGTCGGAGAGCAGGATGTGCGGGACCCTGCGCCCGTTCACGATGGTGCCGTTGGTCGAGCCGAGGTCGACGACGTTGGCAGCACCGTTCGTCAGTTGTACGTCCACGTGCCGTCGCGAGACGCCGGTGTCGGGAAGCCGGATCGAGGCCTCGGTACCGCGGCCGATTATGTTGCTACCCTCGCGCAGTTCGTGACGGGTGTTCGGTCCGTCGACGACCAGCGCATGCGAGACCGGGACCGTTGACCGGGTAGGCGGGTAGGGCCCGGCAGGGCCGCGGCCGGGCACCGGCGGCATGCCGACCGGAGGGGGAGCCGACCGCGCAGCGGCGGCAGCTAGCGGGGGCACCGGCGGCAGCCCAGCGA
>JACCUM010000109.1 GCA_013811805.1 Geodermatophilaceae bacterium
GCCATTGGTCATGATCGGTGCCGGCCTGCTGTGGTTCGGTTGGTTCGGGTTCAATGCCGGCTCAGCTGTCGCGGCAGACAACACCGCCGCTGTCGCGTGGGTGAACACCTTCGTTGCCACCGGCGCTGCCTGCCTTGGCTGGTTGCTGGTCGAGAAGCTCCGCGACGGGCACTCGACATCGCTGGGTGGGGCCTCCGGCGTCGTGGCCGGACTCGTCGCCATCACGCCGGCCTGTTCCGCGGTGTCGCCGGTCGGTGCCATCGGTCTCGGCGCCGTCTCCGGCGCCCTCTGTGCGCTGGCCGTGGGGCTGAAGTACCGGTTCGGTTATGACGACTCTCTCGACGTCGTCGGCGTCCACCTGGTCGGTGGTCTGGTCGGCACGATCGGGGTCGGCTTCCTGGCCACCGCCGCGGCTCCGGCCGGTATTGATGGTCTGCTCTACGGCGGCGGGGCCGATCAGCTCTGGCGACAAGTCGTCGGCGCGTTCGCGGTCCTGGTCGTGAGCTTCGTGGCCACCTATCTGATCGGCTTCCTGATCGAGAAGACCATGGGCTTCCGAATCAATCAGGACGATGAATTGGCCGGCATCGACAACGTGGTGCACGCCGAGACCGGCTACGACTTCAGCGCGCTCGGCGGTGGAGGGTCGCACGTACCGGAGTCCGCACTGCCGGCCAGACCGCCGCGGCCTGCGGGGCCGTCGTTGTTCGCCGGGTCCACGCCACACCGCAGCCCGGAAGGAACCTCGGCATGAAGCTCGTCACGGGCATCGTCAAGCCGTTCAAACTCGACGACGTCAAGACCGCACTCGAACTACACGGCGTGGAGGGACTGACGGTCACCGAGGTCCAGGGCTACGGACGCCAGCGAGGACACACCGAGGTCTATCGCGGCGCCGAGTACCAGGTCGACTTCGTGCCAAAGGTGAAGATCGAAGTCTTGGTCTCCGACGAACGCTCCACCGCGGTTCTGGAGGCGCTCGTGGAGGCGGCGCGGACCGGTCAGATCGGCGACGGCAAGGTCTGGATCACCGACATCGAGGATCTGGCGCGGGTGCGAACCGGAGAGCGAGGTCCGGACGCGATCTGACCGGAGGGCGGGCGCCGGCAGTGGTGAGTGACCCCGTCCGCCGGGATTCGATGCCGCTGCCGATGCCGCTGCGACCCACGCAGGTCGCGGCGGCATCGGGTCGCCTGGAACGTACGACGTTGCTCGACACCTGGCTCGCCTCCCTGCTGCCCGCGCGTCCTGGGGTAGCTCTGGTGGCCGTCGGCGGGCTGGGCCGACGCGAGCCCGCTCCGTACGGCGATCTCGATCTCATCCTGGTCCACGACGAGCTGCCGGATGTCGCCTCGGTCGCCCAAGCGGTGTGGTATCCGATCTGGGACGCCGGGATGAGCCTCGACCATGCGGTGCGCACAGTGGCGCAATCCGTGCAGGTGGCCGAAGTCGACGCTGTTGCGGCACTGGGACTCCTGGACCTACGTCGGGTCGCCGGCGACGAGGAGCTTGCCCAGCGGCTGCGCCAGGCCGTCGCCGCGACCTGGCGGGCGAGGTCGCGAACACTCTTGCCTTTGCTGCGGGCCGAGCGAAACCGGCGCGGTCAGCTTGCCGGAGACACCGCGTACCTGGTCGAACCCGACCTCAAGGAGGGCCGCGGAGGGCTGCGTGACGTGCTGATCCTGCGGGCGTTGGCCGATGCTCAGCTCAGCGATCAACCGGGCCATGCCGTCGAGGCCGCCTACAACACCCTGCTCGACGTACGAGACGCCTTGCACCGCTGCTCACAACGGCGCACCGATGTCCTGGTGCGTCAGGAACAGATTCCGGTCATGCTGGCGCTGAGGTTGGAGTCCGAAGACGACCTCCTCCGAGAAGTGTCCGGCGCGGCAAGGACCATTGCCTTCGCTACCGCGGCCGGGTGGCGCCGGGTCGACTCTGGGCGCACAACCGGGCGCGGCAGAGGGTGGTGGTCGGGTCGCCGCCAGCCGGTCAGGACCCCCTTGCTGGAGGGCGTAGTCGCCCACGAGGGCGAGGTCGCCCTGGCTCGCGGCATCGACCCGGGAGAGGACCCCGTCCTGCCCCTGCGGGTGGCCGCGGCCGCTGCTGAGTCAGGGCTGGCAATCTCGCCGGCCACGATGCTGGTGTTGGTCGACAGACACCAGCCGCTGAGCGATCCGTGGCCGGCCGCGGCTCGGTCGTGGTTCGTCCGGCTCCTGGCCGCCGGCCGCGGAATCGTCGATGTCTTCGAAGCGTTTGACCAGTCGGGACTGTTGTGCGAGTACCTGCCTGAGTGGGCGCGCATTCGTGGTCTGCCACAACGTCATCCAGTGCATCTGTACACAGTGGACAGGCATCTGGTCGAAACGGCTGTCATAGCTGGCGAGCTGACCCGGCGGGTGCGTCGGCCAGACCTGCTGTTGATCGCAGCCCTGGTGCACGACATCGGCAAGGGCAGTGAGCGCGACCATTGCCTGGAAGGAGTAGAGATCGTCGCAGCGATGACTGGGCGGATGGGCCTGGGCGCTTCCGAAGCTGCGACGGTCACGCTGATGGTCGGCCAGCACCTGCTCCTGCCGCATACCGCCATGCGCCGTGATCCGTCCGATCCGGCGACGATCGGCCTGATCGCTGACCGGATCGAGGGCCGCCTGGACCAGTTGCATCTCCTGCATGCCCTGGCCGAGGCTGACGCTCGGGCCACCGGGCCCGGCGTCTGGTCGCCGTGGCGAGCCCACGTCATCGGCGACCTTGTGAGTCACGTCGCGGCAGCCTTGGCGCCCGATGTCCCGCCCTCACCAAGCCTTGGGTCCGCAGCTGGACATCGCCCTGACGGGGCGGATGAGGGGAACACTGCTACGTACCTATCCTCGCAGGGGTCGCCTGAATCGTTCCGGCAGATCGAGGACAACACGCTGCGAGTGCAGATGCGCCCGGATGTCGACGGTTTCGAGGTAGCGGTGGACGCCGTCGACCAGGCCGGCCTGCTCTCCCAGGTCGCCGGTGTCCTAGCCCTGCATCAGCTCGAGATCCGGCATGCGACGGTGTCCAGCATCGGCGGTCGGGCGCAGGACGTCTTCGCCGTACGACCGCTCTTCGGTCGACCGCCGGACGCGAGCCTGATTGCCGCAGACCTGCGTTCAAGCCTGACCGGCACGCTTCCACTGGGTGAGCGACTGGCCGCCCGGGAGCGGGCGTATCTGCGCGCTTCCCGGCCAGCGCAGCCGACCGAGGTGATCTGGTACGACGATGCCGCCGCGGAGGCGACCGTGGTCGAGGTTCGGGCGGGAGACCGGGCCGGACTTCTATATTGGCTCGCGTCAGTCTTCGACGAGGCCGGCATCGACGTCATCTCTGCGCGGGTGGAGACCTTCGGCTCCGATGCCATCGATGTGTTCTACCTGCCCATGGAGGGGGCCCTGACCGAGGAGGTGCGGCGTGGGCTCAGCGAGAGGTTGCAGGTTGCAGCGGACCAGTGATGATGGCCGGGGTGCGAGCACGGCGTTCGTGCAGGGCAAGCAGGGTCACCGAGGTCAGAAGTACGACGAAGCCGATCCACTGAGAGCCATCCAGCGACCCATCCAGCAAGGTGACCCCGATCAGGGCGGCGGTCAGCGGGAAGGCGAGCTCTCCCAGGGTGGCGCGTGAGGCGGCGGTGCCGGCCAGCCCGCGGTAGTAGAGCAGGAGCCCGAGCAGGCCAGGGATGAGGGCCAGCAGGACCAGGCCGGGGAGGTCGGCGGCCGCGGGCACCAGCGGGTCGCCCAGGGTCAGCACGATGAGGAACGAGGCGATCAGCCCGAAGAGGAAGCGCAGCATCGTCACGTGCTGGGTGGCCATCGCCGTAGCGGCGTACCTGCCGAGCACCGTTCCACCGGCCCACAGCGTGGCTGCTCCGATCGCCAGCAGTGCCGCCTGCGCCTGGCTCAAGGCAATGCCCAGCGGATCGGCGAAGGTCAGCAGCCAGGCGCCGATCAGGGTGGGAACGAGGAAGAATGGAAAACGCGCCGTGACTCGCTCACCGAGGAGCACCGCGGCGCCGGCGATGGCGATCACCGGCTGAAGCTTCTGCAACACCAACGGCGTGACCGGATCACCCAGTGCGAACGCCGCCGTGAACAGGGTGGTGGCCACCGCGGACGCACCGATGCCGATGGCCAGGATCGCCAGCTGAACCCTTCGTGGAGCAGTGGTGAAGGCACGTACGGCGCCTGGCAGCCAGGGCAGGACCAGAACACAGATGATCGCGTGCTCGGCGAACACGATCGTGCTCGGCTCGAGGTCGCTGACCAGCGGGACACGCAGCAGGCCGTCGGTTCCCCACAGGGCGGCAGCGAGGATCACCAGCCACAAGCGATCCCTACGTCGGGGCGAGTCGGCTTGGGCGGGCACCTGCGATGTGCCGGCGTCGGTGGTCACCGGTCAAGTCTGACTCACCCCGCAGTTCTACGAGCGGGGCCTCCTGATCGACGTCGCTGTCACGGTGACCGGCGCCAGACACGCCGACGGATGTCAACGGGTTTGCCGGCTCGTTGTGCGACCGTGCTGACACGGAGGCACCACACAGCGCCTGCATGGAGGCCCGACATGGAACACAGCGTGATCATGCTTGGCAGCGTGACCAGCTTGGCCTGCCGCAACTGCGCTCGGACGACCGAATTCGAACAGCCACCGTGCGCCGACGGTCACGGCGCGGACTGCCCGGAGTGGTACTGCACCGAGTGCGGCGCGGCGACCATCGTCGGTCGGCAGAGCAGGAGATGGGTCGTCCGGGCCGCCGCTGCCGGTCAACCAGTGGCCAGGGCGACCAGACAGTCATAGGCACCGTTGCAGCGGTTCTGGTCGATCGGCGTCGAGCTGTACTGCAGAACGTGTAATAGGTCCAACCACTGGGCAAGGTGCCGACCGTGGAGGCAGATCCAGCCACCACAGCGGCACGGTGGCGCCGAACCCGTGGCCACTGCCCACACACTGGTTCCACCAGCTGGTGGAGGTGTAGATCACCGGGAAGCGCCCGGTCATCGAGAAGCCGTTGTACTGGTGGGTGAAGTACGGGTTCCGGTATGTCGTGCCCTCGGTCGCCTTGACGTAGGCGAATCGTTTTCCGGCGTTGTCCTGGGCCTGCCAGATGACGTTGCCCTGATAGCTGGAGACATCGATGCCAGTTACCGAAGCCACCGCAGCGGTTGGCGTGACACCACTGGACTCTTCGCCCTCGTGCGCAGCGATCGTGGCGCCCATCGAGTGATTTCCCGTCCGGTTCTGCACCTGTATCGGCGGGTCCGTCCGGGTCGGTGCGGCCGCGGCCAGGACCGGCCAACGGGCCGAGTAGGACGGCGACCCCCAGACCAGCAAGGAAAGCCGAGAGCCGCCGGGTCATATGCCCGGCCCCGCTCACTCGCATCTTGAGCACCCCCGGGTCTTACCTCGATCGCTGAGCCGGCCCAGCTGAGCCAGGATTATCGGGGCACCGGGACGCCGTTGTCACGGGTCGGGATCCAACCTCGTGGTTTCACTGCTTGGCTAGACTGGGCAAGCGCGCGGCGCACTGTTCCGGCCGGCGCGCGCCAGTCTCTGAGAGGTTCCCCCGCGTGTTCGCGACCCTGTCCGACCGACTCGAGAATGCCTTCTCGGGCCTGCGCAGCAAGGGCCGGCTCACCGAAGCCGACATTGATGCCACCTGCCGCGAGATCCGCATCGCCCTGCTGGAAGCCGATGTGGCGCTGCCGGTCGTCAAGAGCTTTGTGGCAGCGATCAAGGAGCGAGCCCGCGGCAGTGAGGTCTCTCGTGCCCTGAATCCCGCACAGCAGGTCATCAAGATCGTCAATGAGGAACTCATCGCCATACTGGGCGGGCAGACTCGACGACTGCAGTTCGCAAAGCTTCCGCCGACCACCATCATGCTGGCTGGCCTCCAGGGGTCCGGAAAGACCACCCTGGCCGGCAAGCTGGGGTTGTGGTTGCGTGAGCAGGGCCACACCCCGCTGCTGGTCGCGGCCGACCTGCAGCGGCCCAATGCGGTCACCCAACTCCAGGTCGTCGGCGAGCAGGCCGGCGTGGACGTGTTCGCGCCGGAGCCCGGCAACGGCGTGGGCGACCCGGTCGCCGTCGCCCGGGCCTCGGTTGATCACGCAGCCCGGACCATGCACGACATCGTCATCGTGGACACTGCTGGGCGGCTCGGTGTCGACGACGAGCTGATGGGGCAGGCCGCCGCCATCCGCGATGTCCTCACCCCCGAAGAGATCCTGTTCGTCGTCGACGCGATGATCGGCCAGGACGCGGTCACGACCGCGGAGGCATTCCGCGACGGCGTCGGGTTCAGCGGCGTGGTGCTCACCAAGCTCGACGGCGACGCCCGAGGTGGGGCCGCGCTGTCGGTGCGTGAGATCACCGGCAGGCCGATCATGTTCGCCTCCACCGGTGAGAAGCTCAGCGACTTCGACGTCTTCCACCCGGAACGGATGGCCTCCCGCATCCTCGGGATGGGCGACATCCTGAGCTTGATCGAACAGGCCGAGAAGACCTTCGACGCCGACGAGGCCGAGGAGATGGCCGGGAAGCTGGTCTCTGGCGACGGCTTCACCCTCGATGACTTCCTGGACCAGATGATGGCCATCCGGCGGATGGGTCCGATCGGGAACCTGCTCGGAATGCTGCCTGGCACCGGACAGATGAAGGACGCGCTGGCCCAGGTGGACGACAAGGACCTCGACCGTACGGCGGCGATCATCCGCTCGATGACCCCGCTCGAGCGGGCCGATCCGAGGATCATCAAGGGGTCGCGTCGGGTCCGCATCGCGAACGGCTCGGGCGTCACGGTCACCGAGGTCAACGGACTCGTGGAGCGCTTCTTCGAAGCCCGCAAGATGATGACCCAGATGGCCGGGGGGATGGGCCTGCCGGGCGCGCGGTCGATGTCGAAGAAGGCCAAAGGGCGCCAGCAGCAACTGCAGGCCCGCAAGAGCGCCAAGGGCAAGAAGGGCAAGAAGGGCGGCGGCCAGGCTCGCAAACCGGGAGTTGTACGGGACGGCGACCACTCGGGTGGTCCAGGCGCATCCGGCCAAGACCTGAACCAGTTGATGGGTGCCAGCGGACTCCCGCCGGGGATGCAGCTGCCGGATCTGTCGGCACTGCGCTTCGGCAAGAGGAAGTAGCAGCCGAGGGTGGTGACCGCCCCGCGCCCATCCCTGCACCTGGAGGGGGTGGTGCTGCCCGGCGAGGAGTCGCGAGACCTGTGGGTGCGGGACGGGCGGATCAGCTTCGACTCCGTACCCGGTGCCACGACTGTCGCCACGGGGTGCTGGCTCGTTCCGGGTCTGGTAGATGCGCACAACCACATCGGACTCGAACCCTCGGGTCCGACTGTCGACGTCAATGCCCAGCGGGCTCAGGCACTGGTCGACCGTGATGCCGGGGCGCTGCTGATCCGTGATTGCGGCGTGCCCGTGGACACCAGGCACCTCGACGAGCAGGCAGACCTTCCCCGGATCATCCGTGCCGGGCGCCATCTTGCGCCACGCCGGCGCTACATCCCCGGGGTGGCGATGGAGTTGGATGATCCTGCCGAACTCGCTGCGGCCGCCACTGGGCAGGCTCGAGCCGGTGACGGCTGGATCAAGTTGGTGGGTGACTGGATCGAGCGCGGCCTTGGTGATCTTGCACCGTGCTGGCCGGCCGAGGCGATCCAGGACGCGATCACAGCTGCCCACGAAGCCGGTGCCCGGGTGACCGCGCACGTGTTCGGCGCTGACGCGCTACCGGATCTGATCTCGGCAGGCATCGACTGCATCGAACACGGCACCGGCCTGTCCACCGACCTCATCGACGAACTCGCCGCCCGGAAAACGGCGCTGGTGCCCACTCTGATCAACGTCGACAACTTCCCGTCCTTCGCCGCCGCCGGCGAAGCGAAGTTTCCGGGATACGCCGCACACATGCGGCGGCTGCACGCTGGTGCCCGGGAGATGGTGGCCTCGGCGTACGACGCAGGCGTGCCGATCTATGCCGGCACCGACGCCGGCGGGTCTTTGGCGCACGGGCTGATCGCGCAGGAGATCGCAGCGCTGGCCGGGGCTGGGATAACCCCGACCGACGCGCTGGCCGCGGGCTCCTGGGCAGCGCGCACCTGGCTGGGCCTGCCCGGAATCGAGGACAGGGCACCGGCAGACCTGATTGCCTACGACGTGGACCCGCGTGCGGACCTGACGGTGCTCGGGCGACCCGCCAGGATCATCCTGCGCGGCATCGTCGTCGCCTGACTGTTGCGTCGTGCCTCCGACCTCGGGGTGGGGCATGACCAACCCGGGGCCGGGAGTTCTGCTTCCCAGCGCAACCTTCCGGCTGAAGGTCACCCGGCGTCACCGATCCTTGCCTGGGTCGAGGACCGGCTTCACGTCCACGATCGGAGTGCCGTGCAGAGCCTCCAGGTCCGACACCTTGATCCGCGATCCTTCGATCGCAAGGACCGACACCCTGTGCAGCCCAATGGGGTTGGGCCGATCGGGGGACCGGGTGAGGAACACTCCGGTCGAGGGTCTGCTCAGGTCTCCCCGCGGATGAACGGTCAGCACGTCGCGGCGGGCTCGATCCAGCCAGGTGAGCACCAACAGGTGGGTACCGATGGCGAGATCTCGAAACCCCTCACCGATGGCCTGATCGAGAACGAGCCAGGCGTCTGGTGCACCCTCATCACCCTGCAACGGGGCCTGGGCACGGTCCACCAACGGGGACTCGACCCATCCGATCGGATGCACCACGAGGGTTCCCTGGATCACTGTGCTCTCCTGTGGTCTCGTGACAGGCTCATCGGCGCTGCGACCCCCGGTGGTCTGCTAGGGCAGGACTGACCGAGCTGCTGCATCAGGCCCACCCGGCTGCCAGGCTAGAGGTCTGCCCGGGCCGCCTGTGCCTCGTCGGCAATGGGTCGACGCACACCATCGCGACCGAGGCCGATTACGTGGTCGAGTGCCAGGCGATAGGCGGCGTCGAAGGCATCCGCTGCCGGCAGCTCGACGTCCGGACGGACCCCGGTGCCCTCCCAGTTGGTGCCGGTGACGGGGTTGATCGCTCGCCCCTGCGGGACGGCCAGTTGTAGATGCGGGCCGATCCGATAGCGGGCACCGGGGTGGGCGCCGCCTCTGGTGCGCTCGCCGACGACCGTGGCGCGGCCACGGCTCTGCAGGTCATAGCTGAATTCCTCAGCGCCAGAAAATGTAGTCGAGCTGGTCAGCACGTAGACCGGTTTGGAACCGCCGAACTTCGCCCCTGGGACGGATGGCGCTGTCCAGAACTGTCGCGTCTGATCGCCGGGTCGGTCGTAGATGTCGTTGAGGTGCGTCGGCTCGTCGAACAGGTAGCTGCAGTAGTGCGCCACCATCAGCGGGGAGCCACCGGGGCAACGTCGGAGATCGATGAGCAGGACGTCGGTGCCGGCCAGCAGGGTCATCGCCGCCGAGGCGATGTGGGCTGCGACGTTGGCGTCGTGCAGGGTGCGGATGTCGAGATAGCCGACGTTGCCGTCGAGCCGCTGGGCGGCTGCGACACCGCCGGCCGACAGGAGCACCTCCTGGCGATAGGCGACTTCGTCGAAAACCTCAGCCTCCGCGTCATCCTGCACCGGGATCTCGTCAACGCTGTGCAGGAGTCGGAGATGTCGGTCGCCGTTCACCGACTGCAAGGCCTGCGTGACGGCAACGCCGAACTCCTCGTCCGACGAGAGGCCAACGAAAGCGCCCGCGGAGTGACGCCGTCGTAACAGTTCGACAACCTGCTCGGCGACGTCCGGGAAGACGTAGTACCTGGTGAGCAACGCGCAGACTTGATCGAGCTCCCGGGAGCGATCGGGCGACGACATATCCGCACACTATGAGCGGCCGCAATCGGTATTGGCGCCACCTTGCGGGTCTTTCGCCCGCTTTGGGGGTTCTGCAACGCCCGCACAGCACGTGAAGCGCCGGCAAGGACATCGAGCGACGCCGGGTGAGGCGATCGGACGTGGCCTGAAAGACTGCGCGGCGTGTTGTTGCGGATGTCGACCCTGTTCGTCCGGACCCTGCGCGAGGACCCGGCCGACGCCGAGATCCCGAGCCACCGGCTGTTGGTCCGCGCCGGATACATCCGGCGGGCTGCGGCCGGTGGATACACCTGGCTTCCGTTGGGCTATCGCGTCTATCGCAACGTCGAGCGGGTCGTGCGCGAGGAGATGGACCGGATGGGCGCCTAGGAGGTCCACTTCCCGGCGCTGCTTCCCCGGGAGCCGTACGAGGCGAGTGGCCGCTGGTCCGAGTACGGGGACAACGTCTTCCGGGTCAATGACCGCCGCGGCGCCGAGCACATGCTGGCGCCGACCCACGAGGAGATGTTCACCCTGCTGGTGAAGGACCTCTACTCCTCGTACAAGGACCTCCCGCTCTGGCTCTACCAGATCCAGACGAAGTTCCGGGACGAGGCGCGGCCGCGGGCGGGACTGTTGCGCCTGCGAGAGTTCGTCATGAAGGACTCCTACTCCTTCGACACCTCCGATGCCGGGCTCGACGCCTCCTATGCCGCACACCGAAGGGCCTACATCGCCACCTTCGACCGGCTCGGGTTGGACTACGTCATCGTCTCGGCGATGTCCGGCGCGATGGGGGGCTCGCGCAGCGAGGAGTTCCTGCATCCCAATCAGGTTGGTGAGGACACCTTCGTCCGCAGCGCCGGTGGGTATGCCGCGAACGTCGAGGCGGTACGGACGCCGGTGCCCGACCCGATTGCGTACGACGACCTCCCGGCGGCCCACGTCGAGGACACTCCGGACACCCCGACCATCGACACTCTCGTCGCGCTGGCCAACGAACGGTTCCCCCGTACCGGCCGGCCTTGGTCAGCCGGCGACACGCTGAAGAACGTGCTCGTCATGCTCACCCACCCGGACGGCAGCCGTGAGCCGCTGGCGATCGGGCTGGCCGGCGATCGCGAAGTGGACGCCAAACGTCTTGAGGCCCAGGTGGATCCGGCTACGGTCGAGCCGTTCACCGAGGCCGACTTCAACGCCAATCCAGAACTGGTCAAGGGCTACATCGGTCCGGCCGCACTAGGCGAGAAGTCCGTGAGCGGCATCCGATACCTCGTCGATCCACGGGTCGTCGAAGGCACCCGCTGGCTGACCGGTGCCAACGGGGCAGGCCGGCACGTCTTCGATCTGGTGTGTGGCCGCGACTTCACGCCGGACGGGACGATCGAGGCAGCCGAGATCAAGGCAGGGGACCATGCCCCCGACGGGTCCGGATCCCTCCAGCTGGCCAGGGGCATCGAGATCGGGCACATCTTCCAACTCGGTCGCAAGTACGCCGAGGCGCTCGATCTCAAGGTCCTCGACGAAAACGGGAAGCTCGTGACGGTGACCATGGGCTCGTACGGCATCGGGGTGTCCCGGGCCGTGGCCGCAATCGCCGAGTCCACCCACGACGAGTCGGGCCTGTGCTGGCCGCGGGAGGTCTCGCCGGCCGACGTACACATCGTGGCGACCGGCAAAGATCCTGCCGTCTTCGAAGCCGCCGACCGGCTGGCCGGGGAACTCGTCGATGCGGGGCTGACCGTGCTCTACGACGACCGGCGCAAGGTCAGCCCAGGGATCAAGTTCACCGATGCGGAACTGATCGGGATACCGACCATCGTCACTGTCGGTCGGGGCCTGGCCGACGGCGTGGTCGAAACGCGGGATCGCCGAACCGACGAGCGCAAGGATCTGGCCGTGCTCGACGCGGCATCGCTCATCCAAGAGTCCGTCCGAGGCTGACCTTCTGGGAGCCGGCTGACGAATCTAGGCTGCCTCGTGTGGCGCGCCCTCCCGTCCTGACACCTCAAGGCCAGGACTTTCCCCGCTGGTACCAGGACGTCATCGCCAAGGCAGAACTGGCCGACAACGGCCCCGTCCGCGGGACGATGGTGATCAGGCCGTGGGGGTACGCGATCTGGGAGCGGATGCAGCGGGAGGTCGACGACCGGATCAAGGCCACCGGGGCACAGAACGCATACTTCCCGCTGTTCATCCCGCAGAGCTACCTGCAGCGCGAGGCCGAGCACATCGAGGGCTTCAGCCCTGAGCTAGCCGTGGTCACCCATGCCGGCGGCAAGGAACTCGAGGAACCCGTCGTCGTCCGGCCGACGTCGGAAACGATCGTGAACAGCTTCTTCGCCAAGTGGGTGCAGTCCTATCGCGACCTGCCGCTGCTGGTGAACAACTGGTCCAACGTCGTTCGCTGGGAGCTGCGGCCGCGGATCTTCCTGCGTACCACCGAGTTTCTCTGGCAGGAGGGGCACACCTGCCACGCCACGCAAGCCGATGCCGGCGCGTACGCCCGCCGGATCCTGGACGAGGTCTACGCCGACTTCATGGAGTCGGTCCTGGCGATCCCGGTGCTGCGCGGCCGAAAGACCCGGCGGGAGCGCTTCGCCGGCGCGGTGAACACGTTGACCTGCGAAGCGATGATGCGCGACGGCAAGGCACTGCAGATGGGTACCAGTCATGAACTCGGCCAGAACTTCGCCAAGAGCTTCGGCGTTGCGTTCTCGACCGCCGACGGCGAGCAGAGCTATGTCTGGCAGACCTCGTGGGGGGTGTCCACCCGGATGGTCGGCGGGCTGATCATGTGCCATGGCGACGACTCGGGTTTACGGATCCCGCCGAGACTGGCACCGACCCAGGCGGTGGTCATGGTGGTCAAGGAGGGCGATGGCGTGAGCGAGGCTGCGGCCCAACTGGTCTCAGAGTTAAGTGCGGCTGGAGTGCGGTGTGAGCTGGACGCCCGGACCGACACCGCGTTCGGTCGCCGGGCCATCGACCGGGAACTCAAAGGGATACCGGTACGGATCGAGGTTGGGCCGCGGGAAGTCGCCGAGGGCAACGCGATGCTGGTACGACGGATCTCGGCCACCAAGGAACGGAAATCCTTGGCCGGGCTGACAGCCGCGGTTACCGAGGCCTTGGTCCAGGATCAGGACCTGCTGTTCGCCGAAGCATTGGCGCGCCGGGAGGGCTCCACGGCCGACGTGGGGAGTTTCGGCGAGGCAGTCGAGGCGGCGGCCAGCGGATGGGCTCGGATCACGTGGGCTGCCCTCGGGCACGAGGGAGAAGCGGCTATCGCCGAACAAGGGGTCAGCGTGCGGTGCTTGTTGCGAGCCGACGGTGGCGTGCCCGAGCGGGACGACGAGCCGGAGCTGTTCGCCATTGTCGGCCGGTCCTACTGACGGCAGCCAGCGCGGCGTCGAGTCTTCCCCCGGGTATCAGAAGCTTCGGTGTGTCACCGAAGCAGATGACCGCTGGCGATGAGTTGGGTCATCGCCTCGGCCGGCTGAGGTTGGGCGAACAGGTGTCCCTGGGCGTGGATGCAGCCCAGCTCGGCGAGGCTGTCCCGCTGTTCGACGGTTTCAACGCCCTCGGCGATGAGGTCCAAGCCGAGTGCCTTGGCCATGGCGGTGATGGCGGCCACGATCGCCCTCAGTTCGGGGTCGTGAGGTAGTCCTTCGACGAAGGATCGGTCGATCTTGACGGTGCTGACCGGGAGGCGTTTCAACTGCGCCAGCGACGAGAAACCCGTGCCGAAGTCGTCGATGGCGATCCCGACGCCCAGGTGTTTGAGCGCGTCGAGGAGCGCAGGAGCCGAGGTCACATCCTGCATCAGGGTCGACTCGCTGATCTCCAGGATCAACCTGGCCGGGTCGACTCCGCTGGCGGCCACGGCCGATTCGATCATCGTGGTCAGCAAGGGATCGGACAGCTGTCGCCCCGACAGGTTCACCCCGAGGTCTAGGAGACTTGCCGAGTCGCTCGATCGGTCCCAGGACGCCAGCTGCAGGCAAGCCTGCTGAAGCGCCCAGCTCCCCAGCTGCAGGATCAACCCGGTGTCCTCGGCGATCGACAGAAAGTCGTCCGGCCCGAGTAATCCGCGCTCTGGATGATTCCAGCGGAGCAACGCTTCCACACCGATGATCTCACCGCTGAGCAGGGCGACGATCGGTTGGTAGACGAGGACGAGTTGGTTGTCGGCTACCGCGTCGCGCAGGCATGTCACGGTCGACAGTCGTTCGGCAGCCTCTCGGCGGAGTTTGTCGGTGTAGAGGGCAACCCCGGAGCGGCCGCGGCGTTTGGCCTCGTACATCGCTGTGTCAGCCTCTCGAAGCAGCGTGGCTGCATCTGGGGGCACGGGACCGGCGCTGTCGGCGATGGCGATTCCTACGCTGGCGGTGATCCCTACCTCGACGCCGTCGAGGTCCAGGTGCGGTGCCAGCAGCGTCGGCAGATCAGCGGCCCGCCGGACGACGTCTGCCACGCTCGCGAACTGGTCGGAGCAGAGGGCGAACTCGTCGCCACCGAGGCGGGCAAGCAGTTCATGTGTGTGCAGGCTCTCGTGCATTCGGTTGGCGACAGTGACCAGAAGCCGATCACCGGCTGCGTGTCCGAGGCTGTCATTCACGTCTTTGAAACCGTCCAGGTCACAGAACAGCACCGCGAACTGACCCTTACCTTCAGTCGACCATGCCGCGAGCCGCTCCTCGACCTTCTTTACGAACCAAGTCCGGTTGCCGAGTTCTGTCAACGGGTCCTGCATGGTTCGTCCGCGCAGCACTTCGAGAGCGCCGAGGGTCTGCAGGCAGCTGCCCAGTTGCGCGGCCAACAGTTCCAGGCGCCCGACCAGGACGGTCCCCGGAGCGGTCGCTTCATCGTCGGCACAGATCAGCATCGACCGACACTCACCCGCTGCGAACACCGGCACGATGATCAGTGCCTGCGCACCGGCACTGCGTAGAGCCTGATAGCCGACGAATGCGGCACCTTCATCGGAACCAGCTGTGTAGCAAGAAGTTCCGTGGCGTACCTGACTGGCAATCGCTGACCAATCGGATGCCGGGACGTCGTGCAACCGTGCTCCGATGGCACCGACCGCCGCCTTGACCTCTCCGGCTCCCGCTGCACCGAGATCGATCATCGCTCCGGACGACATCCGGGTGATGTCCCTGGCGGCGTTGACGACGTAACTGGACAATTCCTCGATCTGGCTCATCGCGGCCATTCGTACGGCGTGCCGACCCAGTTGGTCGGCTGCCGATTCCTCCGGCGGGCCGCCCAGTTCGGCCAGCCGCTCACCAAACAGCCGTGCACACTCCTCGACGACGGGCAAAGCCGCGGCCGGTAACACAGTCAATGATTCGACGTTGAGGATGCCCACCACCGCCTTGGCCATTCGGATCGGGACGCACACCTCTTCACATATCCCGGGTACCGCCCCGATGAAGTCGGGAGTGTCCGCCGTTCGGACGCGGACTGACTGGCCGCTTCGGTAGGTGTTGCCAGCGACCCCGGCGCTGATCGGCAGACCATCCTGCACCTGCCAATACCCGCGCTGACCAAGGCATCTCAACCGGTCGCCGCGGGCTAAGTACAGGCTGGGCATCGGCAAGTCCAGAGCGAGCAGGTGATCGAGGGTGAAGTCGACGGCTGTTGCCAGATCCGGCGCACCGGCCAACGCCGCTCGCAGACTGGTGGTGCCGTGGGAGCTCGGGTCAGCCACACTAGCCAGCACGCAGGCCCCCCTTCTCTGCTCTTTCCCCCACCCGCCATCACGCAGTGTGCCATCTAGCTTTCATTCGGTGAGCGCGCCGAAAGATCTTCCCCGTGCACTCGCGGGTGACTGAGCGGTCCGCACTTGGACCGGTCTGGCAGAATGGGTTCGCGAACGTGCCGCGCGGCCCTCTACCCGCTGCGGACGACGTCCATGAAGTGTCGCAGTTTCGGACCCACCCGGCGGCCGCGCACTCACCGGCACCAGAACTCGAGGAGCAGTCCCGCACGTGTCAACCAAGATCAAGCTCATGCGGCGCGGCAAGATGCGCCAGCCGTACTACCGCATCGTCGTCGCCGACTCGCGCACCAAGCGCGATGGTCGCTCGATCGAGGAGATCGGCAAGTACCACCCCAAGGAGGATCCCTCCTACATGGAAGTCGACGCCGAACGAGTCGCGTACTGGTTGAGTGTCGGCGCGCAGCCGACCGACGCAGTCAGGGCGATCCTGCGGGTGACCGGCGACTGGCAGAAGTTCGCCGGCGAACCGGCCCCCGAGCCGATGAAGGTCAAGGCGGCCAAGCCCGACCGTCGGGCCGCTTTCGAGGCCGCCACCCAGCACACCGCAGCTGTACCCGAGGCCTCAGCGACCACGCCGAAGAAGAAGGCCGGCAAGGCAGACGACGCCAAGGCTGACGTACGGGTTGATCGCGCTGACCGGACCGATGTCGAGGTCGACGTAGAGGCGACGAAGCCGCGGGCGGGCGTCCGGCAGCCGGAGGCGAAGAAGGCGGCCGCCCCTGAGGTCGCCGCCGACAACGCCACCAGAGCAGACGCAGCCGAGAAGGGCGATCCCACGAAGGCGGGCGCTCCTGCGGATGCTGACGCCTGATGCTCGAGGAGGCTCTCGAGCACCTGGTCCGCGGCATCGTCGATCATCCTGACGACGTCCAGGTGGACCTGGTGACCAACCGGCGCGGGCGAACCCTCGAGGTGCGGGTCAACCCAGGGGACCTGGGCAAGGTGATCGGCCGGGCCGGCCGGACGGCCAAGGCGCTGCGTCAGGTGATGACCAGCGTCGGGGGCCGCGGACTTCGCGTCGACGTGGTCGACACCGACGGGCGCTGACCTTCTACTTTCGGCATGACCGACAGCCGCACAACCGACGAGAAGGTCCCGGACGGCTACGTCGCGGTTGCGCGGATCGGACGCCCGCAAGGGGTCCGCGGCGAGGTCACCGTCGAGTCGCGCACGGACGCTCCTGAAGCACGTTTCGCTGCGGGCTCGATGCTGGTCACCGAACCGAAGGAGCGCGGTCCGCTGCGGATCGAGGCGGCGCGTCAGCAGGGATCGGCCTGGGTACTCACGATCGAGGGCGTCGAGGACCGGCCGGCCGCGGAAACCCTGCGCAACACCCTGCTGCTGGTTGCCGCCGACGAGCGACCGCGACTCGACGGAGTCGACGAGTTCTACGACGACCAACTGATCGGGCTGCGGGCCGAGGACACCGAAGGAACCCACCTCGGTGAGGTTCGGAGGATCTTCCATGTCGGCGGCGACCTACTGGTCGTCCGGCGGACCGACGGCCGGGAGTTGCTGGTGCCCTTCGTTTCGGCGATCGTGACCCTAGTGGACCTGGGTTCGGGCAAGGTTGTCATCGACCCGCCGCCCGGCCTGCTTGACCTGTGATCCCACGCCACGAGGGAGCTGACCCGATGAAGATCGACATCGTCACGATCTTCCCCGGCTACCTCGACCCGCTGCAGGAGTCCTTGGTCGGCAAGGCACGCCGGCGGGGCTTGCTCGAGATCGCGGTGCACGACCTGCGGGACTGGACCGACGACGTACACCGCAGCGTGGACGACCCTCCGTACGGCGGCGGACCCGGCATGGTCATGCGCCCCGAACCATGGGGGAGGGCACTGGACTCCGTTCGGCCCATGGGCGCCCGGCTCGTCGTACCCACGCCGGCCGGACGGCCGTTCACTCAGGCGATGGCCGCCTCGTACGCGCTGGAACCGCACCTGGTCTTTGCCTGCGGACGTTACGAGGGAATCGACCAGCGGGTGATCGACTGGGCGGCCGAGCACGGGGTGGTCGATGAGGTGTCCTTGGGTGACTACGTCCTGGCCGGAGGCGAGGTCGCGGTCCTGGTCATCGTCGAAGCACTGGCCCGGTTGATTCCGGGTGTGCTCGGCAACTCCGGGTCGGCTGCTGACGACTCGTACTCCGCGGGACTGCTGGAAGGTCCGAGTTACACCCGGCCGGCGAGTTGGCGGGGCTACGACGTACCGGAGGTCCTGCTGAATGGCGACCATGCGGCCATCGCCCGATGGCGGGGTGAGCAGTCCATGGCCCGCACTGCCGAACGACGCCCCGATCTGCTGAGCGGAACCGACGATCCCCCATGACGGCGCGTTCGGAACCGATTCAGGGGCACCCTGCGACCCCAGATTCCTACCTTTCCTCCTCTAATTGGCACTCTCCGGCGGTCCGTACGGCCAGCCGGGTGCTGGTTCTCGATCGCGACCAGCAGGTCCTGTTGTTCGGGGCTCGGATCGTGGAGCTCGACACGCCTCCGGCCGAAGTCGTGTTCTGGTACACCCCAGGGGGAGGCGTCGACCCGGGGGAGTCTCTACGGGCGGCTGCCGTTCGGGAGCTCGCCGAGGAGATCGGCTTGGTCGTTGGTGCGGCCGACCTCGAGGGACCGGTGTGGTTTCGCCGGTCGGTGGACCACTTCCTCGGCAAGGACATGGATTCCCGGGAGACCTTCTTCGTCCTTCGAGACGTCGAGCACGTCATCGATGTCAGCGGGCAGACCGAGATCGAACGTTACGAGGACCAACCGTTTCGCTGGTGGACTCTCGAGGAGATCGCCTCGAGCCGCGAACGCTTCGCCCCGCGGGATCTCGCAACGGTGTTGCCGGCGGTGCTGGCCGGGCGGTGGTCGGGATCGCCAGAATTCGTCGACGTCCAAGACAGGGACTGCAGCGGCTGATCGCCATTCATTCCGGGACCCCATCCCGAGTGGGAGCAGTTCAGTCGATGTGGCACCATTGAGGGCTGCTGGCCGGCGATCTCATCGTCTGGCAACGGTGCAGCGCCCCTGGGTTCACGTGCACGTCTGCAGTGCTGCCCCGAGTAACCGACCCGAAGACCGAGCCGAGACTTTCTCCAGAACGGACATGCGATGAACACCTTGGACGCACTCGATGCCGAGTCCCTGCGCGACGACATCCCGGACTTTCGACCCGGTGACTCGGTCAAGGTGCACGTCCGGGTGGTGGAAGGCAACCGGTCCCGCATCCAGGTGTTCCAGGGCGTCGTGCTGCGTCGTCAGGGCGGCGGAGTCCGGGAGACCTTCACCGTCCGCAAGATCAGTTTCGGCGTCGGTGTCGAGCGCACCTTCCCCGTGCACACCCCGGTGGTGGAGAAGATCGAGGTCGTTACCAGAGGCGATGTCCGGCGCGCGAAGCTGTACTACCTGCGTGACCTGCGCGGCAAGGCGGCCAAGATCAAGGAGAAGCGCGACACTGCGACGCGCTAGGCAACGCGATCCGTCTCTCGGTGCCATCGAGCCATTCCGCCGACGTAGGCTTGGCTGGCCATGAGCATCCCTTCCGAACCGGCCGCTCGGGCCAGCGCAGC
>JACCUM010000125.1 GCA_013811805.1 Geodermatophilaceae bacterium
GCCGGGCATGGTCGTGTCCCTCCTGCGGCGCCGGGCGTGTCCAGCGCGATGCAGGAACCATGCGGTCGGTGACCTGAACAACCCCTGAAGGTCACTCCTGGCCCGTTCAGCCTGGACTCAGGCGGTCTGACGCCGCGTCTCTGCCGACCTGCTCTACCGCACTCCAGCGCCGCAGTCAGGAGTCCAGAAGGGGGTCAAGACCCACGGTGAGCCCGGGGTGCGCGGCCACCTTGCGAACCGCGAGCAGCACACCGGGCATGAACGAGTTCCGGTTGAGGGTGTCGTGCCGGATCGTCATCGTCTCGCCCTCGGTGCCGAACAGGATCTGCTGATGGGCCAGCAGGCCTGACATCCGTACGGAATGGATCCGTACCCCGTTGTCGTCCACCCCGCGCGCACCCATGTCCTCCTGGCGGGTGGCATCGGGCATCTCGGCCAGTCCGGCACTACGCCGGGTCTCGGCGATCAACTTCGCCGTGCGGTGCGCGGTCCCACTCGGGGCGTCGATCTTCTGCGGATGATGCATCTCGATGACTTCGGCGGAGTCAAAATACCTCGCGGCAAGGGCGGCGAAACGCATGGACAGCACCGCGCCGATCGCGAAATTCGGGGCGATCAACACGGCGAGGTCCGGCTTGGGCTCCAGCCATTGGCGAACCGTTTCGATCTTCTCGTCGTCGAACCCGGACGTACCCACGACGCAGTGGATGTTCTGGTCGATGCAGAACCGAATGTTGTCCATCACGACGTCCGGACCGGTGAAGTCGACGACGACGTCAGCAGCTGCGTCGGAGACGTTGAACAGCCAGTCTCCGGCGTCCACGTTTGCCACCAGCTCCAGGTCCGGAGCCTCGTTCACTGCTTGACAGACCTGCGCGCCCATCCGCCCGCGACCGCCGAGTACGCCGACCCTGATCAATTCGCCCAACGGCTCAGTCATTGTTTGCGCCCCGATCTGGCTCATGGGCTGCACCATAGTCGGGTGACCCCACCGCTCACGGTGCTCCTCGCGCCGGACAAGTTCAAAGGTTGTCTGGCTGCGATCGACGTCTGCAAGGAACTCCGAACCGGCCTGCTGGCCAGTGCCTTCCCGGTCGAGGTCGTGCTCCGGCCGATGGCCGACGGAGGCGAGGGAACTCTGGACGCAGCGCTGTTGGCAGGCTTCGAGGCCCTCCCCGTCGCTGCCGCGGATCCGCTCGGCCGGCCGCGGACGGCCAGGATCGGGGTCCGCGGCTCGACTGCGCTGATCGAGCTGGCGGAGATCTGCGGACTGGCTCTCTTGACCGGCGACACGAAGGATCCGATGCGCGCCACGACGTACGGCGTCGGCATGGCGATGAAGGCGGCAGTCGAGTGGGGCCACCGACGACTGGTCGTCGGAATCGGTGGCAGCGCTTCCACCGATGGCGGCATCGGCGCGGCCACCGCGCTAGGCGCCCGCATCCTGGATCACAACGGGCAACCCGTGCGGCCGGGCGGTGCGGGTCTTGACGACGTTGCCTCCATCGACCTCGGGCCGATGTCGGCTCTACTCGACGGAATCAGCCTCACTGTGGCCACCGACGTCAGTTCCCCGTTGCACGGCCAGTTCGGCGCTGCGCGGGTCTTCGCGGCGCAGAAGGGTGCCTCGCCGGATCAAGTCCGCGACTTGGACGCCGGCCTGCGCAACTGGTCAGCCCGGTTGTTGGCGACCACTGGCATCGACGTGTCCGCACTGTCCGGAGGAGGGGCAGCGGGCGGCTTCGCCGCGCCGTTCCTTGCCACGGGCTCGGCCCGGATCGCCTCAGGCGCCCAGCTGGTGCTGGATCTCACCGATACCCGACCAGCTATCGCCGCGGCGACTGTCGTGGTCACCGGTGAAGGCCGATGGGATACCCAGACTGCGGCCGGCAAGGCACCGCACTCCGTCCTCGACGCCGCACGGAAGGCGGACACGCCGGTGATTGCGGTTGCCGGCGGTTTCGCGGCCGACGCGGATCTGACCGGTGTGCTGGCCTCGTACTCCCTGACCGAGCTGGCCCGCCCGGATCGCGACCCGGTACGGGATGTGCGAGCCCTGCTGCGCGAGATCGGCAGCCGGATCGCCAGGCAACCTCTGCTGAGGTCTTTCCCGGGGTCGGGTCAGGCTGCGACGAACTCGGTGAAGTCGTGATCGGCGAAGGGTCCGACCACGGACAGGCACAACGGGCCGGCGAGGACTTCAGCGGCGATGTCGGCGACGTCCTGGACGCTGACCGCCGCTATGTCCTCGAGCACCTGGGGGACGCTGCGATATTCACCGAAGCTCAACTCGGACTTTGCGATCCAGCTCATCCGCGATCCGCTGTCCTCCATGCCCAGCACCATGCCGCCGCGTAGTTGACCCTTTGCCCGGGCCACTTCCTCGGTCGACAATCCCTTTACCGCAACGCGATCCAGCTCCGCGCGGATGAGCCCCAGCACCTCATCGACATTTCTCGGGGCACATCCGGCATAGACGTTGTAGGACCCGACGCCGGCATACTGCGAGACCGAGGATCCGACGCTGTAGGCCAGCCCCCGCTTCTCCCGGATCTCCTGGAACAGACGCGAACTCATCCCACCGCCGAGCGCGGTGTTGAGCACGCTCAGCGCATACCTGCGCTCGTCGTGCCGTCCCGGTGTGAAGCCGCCGAGCAGGATATGGGCCTGCTCGGTCGGCCGGTCGATAAGGGCGACCTGCCGTGCCGGAGACGTCCGAACTATGTCGCTCTGGCGAATCGGGTCCGGGTCTACGTCTACGCTCAGCTGATCAGCAAAGGCCTTGCGGACCAGCCGCAGAACGTCCGCATGATCGACGGCACCGGCTGCCGCCACGACCATTGACTGCGATCGATAGCGGCGCCGGTAGTAGCCGGCGATCTGCGTCCGGCTCAGGTCGGTGATCGACTGCGTCGTACCGAGGACCGGGCGACCGAGCGGGTTGTCCCCGAAGAGTGCCCCGCTGAAGAGGTCGTAGACCGCATCGCCGGGCTCGTCGTCTCGCATCGCGATCTCTTCGTGGATGACGCCACGCTCGTTGTCTACGTCGGCGCCGCGAATGATGGCACTGGTGACCAGGTCCCCGACGACATCAACCGCCAACGGCAGATCACTGGCCAGGACCGTCGCGTAGTAACAGGTGTGCTCCTTGGCGGTGAACGCGTTCAGCTCACCACCCACGGCGTCCAGTTCCGAGGCGATCTGCAGGGCGCTGCGGCGACGGGTGCCCTTGAACAACAGATGTTCCAGATAGTGCGAGGCGCCGGCCAGCCGCGCTGTCTCGTCAGAGGATCCGACCCCGACCCAGATGCCCAGTGATGCTGAGAGCATCGAAGGCATGGACTCGGTGATCACCCGCAGCCCCCCGGGCAGGACCGTCCGGCGGACGATACCGCCGGACGAGTCCTGACCGAGGGTACGAGTACTGGCGCGCTTGCGATTACTAGGAGCCTCGTGCGCTGCGCGCACCGGTCGGTCCGCTCCTCGCTCGCTGGCGCTCGCTGCGATGCTCCCGACCTCTCGACTCGTCCCAGTCCCCACGTTGACTGTCCGCGAGTTCAGACGCTGGCGGACGCGGTGTCGGCAGGCACTGACTCCGGCGCGCCGTTGCTGCTTGCGCCGTTGTCGCCGCCGGCGTTGTCTGCGACGGGGCCGAGGCTGATCTTGCCACGGGCATCGATCTCGAGGATCTCGACCTGCAGCTTGTCACCGACGTTGACCACGTCCTCGACCTTGCCGATCCGCTTGCCGCCGCCGAGCTTGCTGATGTGCACCAGCCCGTCACGTCCGGGCAGCAGCGAGACAAAGGCGCCGAAGGTGGTCGTTTTGACGACCGTACCCAGGAAACGCTCCCCGACCTTGGGCATCTGCGGGTTGGCGATCGCGTTGATCCGATCCACCGCCGCCTGGGCGGACGGGCCATCGGTGGCGCCGACGTAGATCGTGCCGTCGTCCTCGATGGTGATGTCCGCGCCGGTCTCGTCCTGGATCGCGTTGATCATCTGACCCTTGGGCCCGATCACCGCGCCGATCTTGTCGACCGGGATCTTGACGCTCGT
>JACCUM010000164.1 GCA_013811805.1 Geodermatophilaceae bacterium
GAGGAGGACGACCTCGTGGCCGTGGCGGGTCAGGTGGTAGCCCACGGCCAGGCCGGCCTGGCCAGCCCCGACCACCACGGTCTGCACGGTGCGCTCCTCCGCCATGGCAGCCAACCTGCTCCCCACCGCCCCCTATTGTTGACGTAAGGGTATACATGCAGGCGTCTACAGTGACCGGGTGAGCGGGAGGGCAGGCACCCAGAAGGGGCGCAAGCTGCCGCGCGTGGAGCGGAGGAAGCAGATCCTCGCCGCGGCCACGAGCGCGTTCAGCGCCGCGGGGTTCGAGGACACCGGCCTGGACGACGTGGCCGCCGCGGCCGGGGTCAGCCGGGCCATCCTGTACCGGCACTTTGAGTCCAAGGCCGACCTGTACCGAGCGGTGCTCGAGCGCGCCCGGACGCGCTTGCAGTCGGCCGTGGGCGACCCGCCCTACACGCAGCGGATCATCGACGACCTATTGGCCGCCGCGTCCGCCGATCCTGACGGATTCCGGTTGCTGTTCCACCACGCCGGGCGAGAGCCGGACTTCCGCGCCGAGGTCGACGCCTTCACCGCCGAAATGACCAGGACGGCCCACGAACACCTCGCCCGCTTCATCGCCGACCCCTCCTGGGCGCGGTGGGCTGCACACTTGACCCCCACGGTCACGATCGCAGCCGTCCTGGCCTGGCTGGACGCCGGCCGTCCCGACCCAGCCACCGCCGCCACGCGCCTCCGCCAAGCGGTCCACGGCATCAGCACCGCCGCAAGCGCCGAACCGGCCCGCTCGCCCCGTCACTAAAGGACGTGCACACAGGCGAAAAGCCACGGCTACCACTTATTCGCGGCCCCCCGGCCTTTGTGGACTCGCGCACGTTGGCATGCCCGGCCTCCCGCAAGCCGAAGGGTGAGCGGGCGTCGGGCGAACGTGGGCGTCTGTCTTGAGTCCGGTGCGCCGGTAGGGGATCCGTTCGTGACACGGCGGTGCCGCTCTGGCAGTCTGTGGCGTACTCGAGCGAGAGGAGGTGCGACACCCGTGTCCATGGTAGTTTCCGCGCCTCCTGGAGCTGACTGACCAAGCGCAGCAGCAGGTGGCGCCGCCTTCGAGAGGTGGCCCTCATGAAAGCTTCAACGGAACGGAACATCGTTGCCCCACGGCTTCGATGCGGAATCGTCGTGCGTGTTCGGGAAGATGTCTGCGAGATCGTCAAAGACGGGCAGCTCTCCTTCGTTCGGTACGCGACGCTATTTCCGTCGCCGCGGACCGAGCGCGTATCACCCGGTCAGCTCGTGGCCGTCGCGACCGCGCCCGACGGCTCCGACGCGGTGGTTTGGCGCTGGTATGACGCCGTCGTACTCGGCGAGGAGGCTGGCCTGATCAGGATGTGGGAACCCTCCCACGGCGAAATTCTGGCACAGCCGCGGCGCACTCACCGATGTCCACAGGTCGGAACTCGCGCTTATCTGTCTTCCGGTTTGCCCGGCGCGGACTGGTGGGTCGCCGGGGGCGCCGCTGATACCGCTGAAGACGCGGCGGTCGAGTTGGATGAGGTCGAGCGCCTCTACACCGAGCGCGATCTCTGGCACAGCCTGATCTGAGACGCAGACAACTTGGGCGCCATTCACGGGCGCGAAAGAGGTGCCGCACGCCGAAAGACGTGCGGCTCTTGCGATGTCCAGATAATGAACGACTGCACTTTGTTCCGTGCTCCCTGAGCACCGATTGCCTGGACGTTCACCGGCGGGCCGACCTCGAACCGCATCCAATCCCCGATGTCGAGCGAGGCGGCATCGCGCAGCTGCCGCTCCACATCCGCGATCGCGCCGGCCCGATAGAGGTCGATGTCGATCGTGTGACGCACGGAGATTCTGCGCGCCAGGAGCGCGGTGGCGCCCTTGATGACCCATCCCTCATCGAGTCGATAGAGCCGCTCGACCGCCGCTGTTCCACGCCGAGCCGAATCCCGAGCTCGTTAGGCAGCGTGCATTGACGGCCGGGTTGGAGCTGCAGCGCTACTGCCGAGATATCGTGCGCGAGCATGCATACAACCACGGTTGGAGCAAGCGTCAGACCAATGACGTGATCCGCTCGTTGCGGCTGCTGCAGACCCTTCAGCCGACGCCCGGCTCGAAGATCCGTGCCACCGACGTGGAGCAGCTGCCGCGATACCGGGATCGCCAGGCGGGCCGTTGGCGCGCGGCCCTGGCATGGTCAAGGTGCGAGGACGTTGCATCATGACCAGGTGAGAGGGACATGGTCGTTGCGTCCAGCCATACTCGCTGACGCACAGTGGATGGCCGATCTGAAGGCGATGGCGATGCGGCCGGATCT
>JACCUM010000166.1 GCA_013811805.1 Geodermatophilaceae bacterium
CTGCAGCTGCGCGCTTCGTCTTGGACCGGTCGGACAAGGCGCCGAAGACGATCACGGCCAGGCCGGCCACGATCACGGCAATCAGCCCGAGAGTCCACGGGTCCACCCGGTCAGCCTGCCATATGAATAGGGTGCGGCTCCCGTGGAGGGACTCATGCGGCCGTTGGGATGTTCGCGTCGGCGTAGCGGGTCTGGTGAACGCGGCGTCGTTCGTTGTTGAGGTGGAACGTCCAGTAGTCGTCGAAGTCGTCGTTGGCGCGGACTGCCCGTAGTTTTAGGACGGCTTCGGCCCCGTTGATCGACCAGCGGGCTCCGGTGATGTCCATCCGGTCGGCGACGAGGTAGCGGCAGGTCCCTTCGATGACGCCACTGGCGACGGGCCAGCCCTCGGCCAGGGCGGTGGGGTAGTCCAGGTAGTCGGCCTTGTTGGTCAGGTACTTCGCGCAAGTGTCGGCCTTGAGGCGTTTCTGCTTGCTCAGTCCGGCGGTGCTGGCTCGGCGTCGGATGCCGACGGCGACCTGACGGGCGTGGCCGTTCAGGACGGCGAGGGCTCGGTCGTGCACCCAGGCTTGGGCGGCCGGGTCGCGTTCGGTGAAGAAGCACCAGGCCGCGCCCCACAGGTACTCCAGCACGTGGATCAGATCGACCACGATTGCCACCTCGACCCCACGGGCGCGGGCTTCGGCTTCGATCCGGTCGATCTGATGGTTGTTGCCATCGACCAGCGCCACCCATCGCCGCACGTGCTGGGGGTCGCGGCGTTCTGCCTCGTCGAAGACGGTGGCGATCACCTCGGCGGCGTCGTTGACCACGCTCGCGGTCACCCACTTGGCGCCGGCTCTGGGTGCTGCGGTTGGGGCCTGGCCGGCCTTGCTGACCAGCACGTCAGCGGCGGTGCGGGGCACCGGGGTGAGGTCGTAGACAGCACCGACCTCAGCGAGGCGTTTGCGGTTGCGCTTCTCGCCCTTGGACAACCGGCCGGGCAGCTTGTTCGTCGCGCTGGCGGCGGCTTTCGCGGTGGCGGGACGTAGCGCATCAGGTCGCATCACGATGCCCTTGCCATCGGCGGACAGCACCAGGATGTCGCCCTCGGCGGCCGTCGGCGCTTCGTGGGCACGGCTGGCGTAGAACGCCTCGACATCGACCGCGGCCCGGGCGGTGAGCGCCTCAACCTGGCGTTTGCCCAGGTGCTGCCCGGTGCCGCGTTCGAGCGCGGCGGCGGCCTCCTCGAACGAGCCCCGCGAGGCTTCCGTGGCGGCCAGCCGGCGCAGCCCGTGGCTGTGCCGCTCATCGGGCAGGTTCAACGCCGCGTCGGCGGGATACAGGTTCGGCTGGCCACGACGGCGATAGGCCAGCCGGGTCACCTCGACCTCACCGAACACCGTCGCCAACGGCCGGTGATGACCCGCCTCGACAGCACTATGGCGCAGGGCATCGGCGTCACGCACCTCGTCCAGACGCGGCTCGGTCAGCGTCCGCAGGCTCAGGTGGTCCTGCAACATCCGGCGCAGCAGCTCACGGCCCCGACTGTCGAGCTGATCCTCCAGCTCGGCATGACTCAGCGCCGCAGCGTCGGGTCCCTCCAGCCAGCCGAGCACCTCCCCGAAGCACTCTCGGCTCGATCCGAAGCTGTCCTGACCGTCTCGAGGCTGGTCCATCGCTGCTCCTCCGCTCCGCCGCGGGCCCTGCCACCCGCTGCCCTACAGCGTGGACGCTGTAGGGTTCCGAGTGGGGGAGGATCACCGGCACAGGAGGACAACCATGCGAGACGCCGAGCCGAAGATGGCGTGGGAAGCGACCCGGCGCGGGATCGCCGAAGCCATGGCCGACATCGACGGTGCACTGCCCGGCAGCGTGGTCGTGCGCCACATGCGCTGCGGAAAGTCGAGCTGCGCCTGCAAGGCCGACCCACCCACCCTGCACGGCCCCTACATCCAGTGGACCCGGACCGTGGACGGCAAGACCGTCACCAAGCTCCTCACCGAAGACCAGCTCACCCGCTATCAACCATGGTTCGACAACGCCCGACGACTGAAGGAGCTCACCGCGATGCTTCAGATCGCCTCGGTGCACGCCGTTGAAAGACACGAAGGCTGGACCACACCAGCCAAGGACGACTGACCCACGCCAGCCCCAGACCGAAACGCCGCACCGCATCCGTCGAAGCAGTCGTCCCAACTGTCACTCCAGGGGAGCCGCACCCCTCTGATAAGGCAGCAGTCACGCAAGTGCGCTCGCCTAACTTGACAGCAGCGCTGACAGCAATGCCGTAGTTCGATGAACGATCGGCGAGGCACCGTGCCGGCCAGTCAAGCCGGGAAGCCGTACTTAGCCGGACGGTGCTGGACGCCTGTCTGGAACTACAGATTTGTTGGTCAGGGCCTGGATCGTTGCTCCACTCATCGGCGCAGAGGAGCAGCCAAC
>JACCUM010000169.1 GCA_013811805.1 Geodermatophilaceae bacterium
TCCAGTCGCGGTAGAGATCAGCTTCGTGTTCGTCGAGCCGGCGGCTCACTGTCTTGCCGGCGACGGCGCGGCTCCACTGGTAGTAGGGGCCGTGGCGGCGGGGTGGGTCGCCCTGGCAGCGACAGCCTGACTTGCCGCAGGAGGTCTCGCGCAGTACGAGGCTGCCTGGGCTGATGAAGCCGATCCCAGCCAGCTCAGCGGCGAGGGCTCGGTACTTGCGCTGGTAGTTCTCGAGTCGGGTCGGCATCTCGTCCTTCGGGCATCCACAGTCGGTGATCTGTCAGCGTTTATGCTGACCGATCGGTGAGCCCACGTCAAGGAGGAACGCCGATGACCACTCCCAGGAGCTTTGAGTTGCGAACCGAGATCCTCGGCCCGCTGCCGGTGCTCAACCACTTCCTCGACCGGGTCGGCCTGGCCGGGCTCCTCGAACGCCATCTGCCCGACGACGACCGGCGACTGCGTCTCGCCCCAGCGACGGTGATCGGGGTGGTCGTGCGCAACCTCGTCGTGGGTCACCGGCCCGTCTACGCGCTCGGAGAGTGGGCCGCCCCCTACGGGCCGGGCCTGCTCGGCCTCGACGCCGGGGACGCCAGCGCCCTCAACGACGACCGGGTCGGTCGCATGCTCGACCGTCTCTTCGACGCCGATCGGGCGACGCTGGTCACCGAGGTCGTCTTGGGAGTGGTGCGCCAGTTCGGCGTCGAGCTCTCCCAGCTGCACAACGACTCGACCACGGTCACCTTCTCGGGCAACTACCGAGCAGCGACCGGCCGGCCCCGAGGCGGCCAGGCCACCCCGGCCATCACCTATGGCCACAACAAGGACCACCGCCCTGATCTCAAGCAGCTGCTGTGGGTGCTGACCGTCTCGGCTGACGGGGCGGTGCCGATCGCCTTTCGGGTCGCCGACGGCAACACCGCCGATGACGTCACCCACATCCCCACCTGGGACGAGCTTCGGGCGCTGGTCGGGCGGCCCGACTTCCTCTATGTCGCTGACTGCAAGCTGGCCAACCGTCAAGCGATGGACCACATCGCCGTCAACGGCGGCCGGTTCGTGACCGTGCTGCCCCGCTCCCGCAAGGAAGACGCCGAGTTCCGCGACTGGCTGTGGGGTCACGACCCGGACTGGACCCAAGCGCACCGCCGGGCCGGCCGCCGTCACGGCGATCCCGACGAGGTGTGGCACACCACCCCGGCCCGTTCACCATCAGCGGAGGGCTACCGGATCATCTGGGTCCGTTCCTCAACCAAGATCGACCGCGACGCCGAAGCCCGCCGCGCCCGCATCGCCAAAGGCATCACCGCCCTCGACGACCTCAACGGGCGCCTCGCCTCACCCAAGACCCGCATCCGCACCGTCGTCGCCGTCGAGACCGCCGCCACCGCCGCCCTCGACGCCGCCGGCGCCGCCCGTTGGGTCGGCTTCACCGTCACCGAGATCACCGAGGAGACCTACCGGCAGGAGAAACGGGGCCGGCCCGGCGGCAACACCCGCTACCGCCGCCTCACCCGCTCCCACCACCGTGTCGCCTGGCAGGTCAACGAAGACGTCGTCGCCCGCGACGCCGCCAGCGACGGCTGCTTCCCCCTCATCACCAACGACACCGCCATCGCCCCCGCCGAGGTGCTCGCCGCCTACCGCTACCAACCGAACCTGGAGCGCCGCAACCACATGCTCAAAGGACCCCAAGAGGTCGCCCCCGTCTACCTCCAGACCCCGCACCGCATCGAAGCCCTCCTGCTGTGCCAGTTCCTCGCCCTGCTCACCGAAGCAATCATCGAACGCGAGATCCGCGCCACCATGAAGACCGCGGAGCTCAACAGCATCCCCCTCTACCCCGAGCTCCGGTCCTGTCCCGCCCCCAGCGCGCCCCGGGTACTCGAGATCTTCAACGGCGTCGCCCGCCACCACCTCATCGACCACGGCCACGTCGTCCAGGTCTTCGAGCCCACCCTCACCCCGCTACAACACCAAGTCCTCGAGCTACTCGGCATCCCCGCCGACTCCTACACCGCCAGCCCCACAGGCACCACCAAGCCATGAACGGTGGGGGCGGATAACGCCTCCCAGAAGTGCGGAACGCCAGACGGACTGGTTGCCGGCCGCGTAGGTGTAGCAACGCGCGTCGCCTACCGCAGCTACACCCACGCCCGCTGGTGATCG
>JACCUM010000174.1 GCA_013811805.1 Geodermatophilaceae bacterium
ATGTTCTGGGATGCCGCCTGGCGGCGGGAAAGCTGGCAGGTTTAGTCGGTTCAGCACCGCGCAGCCTTAATTGGGACGCAGGGCTGTTCGCTCCGTTAGCGTGTTCCCGGGCTAGGAGAGGGGCGGCGGTGCTCGGGCCGTACAGGGAACTGCTGCGGACCCCGCATGCGCTGCCGATGGTCGCGGTCGGCTTTCTCGGGCGGTTGCCGCTGTCCATGGTCGGCCTGGGCAGCCTGCTCGTGGTCGAGGACTACACCGGCTCGTACGCACTGGGCGGCGCGGTGGCCGCGACCGGCGCGGTGACCACCTCGCTGTTCGGTCCGCTGATCGGCCGCGCGGCAGACGCGTACGGGCAACGTCGGGTGCTGCTGCCGATTCTCGGTGTGTTCGTCGTCGCCGGGACGGTGTTCCTCTGGGCAGTGCGTGAGGGCCAGTCGAGATGGATCATGTTTGCCGCCGCGGGTGTCGCGGGGGCGTGCATCCCGCCGGTGTCCAGCATGCTGCGGACCAGGTGGACCTTTCTACTCAAGGGATCACCTCGGCTGCCGACGGCCCTGGCCTTCGAGTCGGTAGTAGACGAGTTCACCTTCATCGTCGGCCCGGTGTTGGTGACCTTCTTGTCCACGACCGGTCACACCACGTCCGGGGTGGTAACCGCCTTCGTGCTCGCTGCCGTCGGCGGACTGCTCTTCGCCGCGCAGCGCAAGACCGAACCGCCCCCGGGTGGAGCGCACCTGGGTCGTGGGCCTTCGGCGCTGCGGATTCCGGGGTTGCGGGTGCTGTGCGTCGTCGGCTTCGTGATCGGCGGCATCCTCGGGGACCTGCAGGTCAGCTTGGTCGCTTTCTCCGACGAGGTGGGGGCGTACTCGCTGTCCGGGGTACTCATCGCCGCCTTGGCTGTGGGATCGATGGCGTCCGGGGTCCTGTGGGGGACCCTGCACTTCCAGGCGCCGCTGCATCGGCGGCTGATCAACGTTCTGGTCGGTCTGACGCTGCTCAGCATCCCGCTGGTAATGGTTGGCGACATCTGGCTGATGGGAATCGCGGTGGCCGTATTCGGCTTCGCGATCTCACCGTCCTTGATCACCTCGTTCACTCTGGTGGAGGTGCTGGTGCCCAAGGCGATCGTCACCGAAGGCTTCACCTGGGTCGGCACAGCAGTGGGGCTCGGAGTGGCCGTCGGGGCAGGGTCCTCGGGTCTGCTGGTGGAGTCATTCGGTGCCAATCAGGCCTTCTTGGTCGCGACCGTGCTGGCCCTGAGTGCGACGCTGACCGTCGCAAGATTCCAACGCACCCTGTGGTCAGGACTTCGGCAGGACTCGGTCGGCGCAGCTCGACCCGGCCATGACTGACCGGTCCGAAAGGGCGGACGCCTCCTCGGCCGAGAGTGCACACCAGCGCGCGCCCGGCCCGGTGGCGGCCTGGCCCGCCACCGAACCCCGCGACATCGCCGTCTCCTCCGGGCAGGCGCGCCTGGCCGTCGACCTGCGCGGCGGCAACCTGCGCCGCTTGGTCGTCGGAGAGTGGGACGTCCTTGACGGCTATCCGGCGGGCACGATCCCTTCCGGGCGCCGCGGCGGAGTCCTCGTACCCTGGCCGAATCGCCTCCGTGACGGCCGCTATGTCTGGCAGGGTTCCAAGCTGCAACTAGAGGTCGCGGCTGCAGACGTCCCTACGGCGAATCACGGCCTGTTGTCCTGGCAGCCCTGGTCCGAGCTGGCCGCCGGTGACGGCACGGTGACCGTCGGAACAGTGCTCGAAGCCCGGCCCGGCTACCCGTTCCGACTGGCCGTGGCGGTCGATTACACGCTCACCCCGGATCAGCTCTCGGTCACCGCTCGGGTTCGCAACGTCGGAGACCAACCGGCACCGGTCGGCGTCGGCATGCATCCCTACTTGTACGTCGGTGCCGCCTGCGACGGGGATATCGGAGCGGCGGAACTGAGCATCCCCGCGCGTACCGCAGCCGACGTCGTGGACGGACTGCCCACCGGCCGCCGGACCCCATTCGACGGCGCGATCGGACGCATCGGTGACCGGGCTCTGGACATCCCGCTGACCGATCTGATCCGGGACATCGACGGCTGGGCGCGCCTGCGGCTGCGTGGATCGACCGGAGAGTTGACCCTCAGCGTGGACGAGCAGTGGCCGTGGTTGCAGGTCTACTCCGGCGACACGCTCCCCGAGGGCCAGCGCCGCCGCAGCCTCGCGGTCGAGCCGATGACCTGCCCGGCGAACGCACTGGCCACCGGAACCGACCTGCTCGTCCTAGCACCCGCGGCCGGCTGGGCGGGCAGTTGGACGCTGAGCTGGTCTGCCGCCGGCCCGGCTGATCAGCCGAGCAGTCGGTCCAGGAGGACCTCGAGGGCTGCCTGACCGGACACGAGCGCGTCGGCTGGGTCCTCTGCACGCGCAATCAGCAGGGCGGTCTCACCGACCGAGGCGAGCACCAGATAGGCCAACGTGTCGCTGACATCGGCAGGCAGCCGGCCGGCTTCGGCGAGCCTGCGCAGCGCCAATTTGGTTGCGCCCAACGTGTGCTGCTCGTCGATCGCCCGCCAGCGAGTCCAGCCGACGACGGCCGGCGCATCGAGCAACACGATCCGTTGTACGGCTGGGTCGATGGCCAGGTGCAGCCACGCGAGGCAGGCGGCGCGCAGAGCCTTGGCCGGGTCGTCCACGGTGCGGGCTGTCCGGCGCACCGAGGCTGCCAGTTCGGCGATCACCTGGTCGAGGACCGCGTCGAAGAGCGCCTCCTTGCTGGCGAAGTGATGGTAGAGCGCGCCGCGGGCGACTTCAGCAGCCTCGAGAATCAGCTCGATCGAGGTTGCGTCGTACCCGTTGGCGCCGAACGTGAGCCGGGCTGCAGCGATCAGTCGCTCGCGGGTGCCGCGGCCGCGGGCCAGTCGTTGATCCTCGCGAGATTCCGCTCGCAAGGGTCCGTCCGGCGGCGCCATTCCGACAGCCTAGACCGTCAGTCGGTTTCTCTGCTACGGTCATCAGACCGACAGTCGGTTCTTAAGATTTGGGAAGCATCTCATGCAGACGGTCGATCTCGACGGGCTTACACGGGTTGAGACGTGACGGCGGGGCGCTCTTTGTGGGGTCACGAACAACCCACGTGGCGATCTTAGCCTACGAATCACAGCGGTGTCATTACTGTGCTACGGCGTGTCAGCGGGGCTTCGGGAAGTCGCGGCCCTTGAGCTTGGTCATCCGTCCGTCTGGGTGGTGCCAGACAACACCCTCCATCGGCAGCAGAGGCAGTGTCGTGGCGAGCCCGTCATAGTCGCGGGGCACGTTGACCTCGGTGATCCCGTGGGCGATCAGAGTGTGTTCGTGGTAACGCTCAGGGTTCCCGTTGATCTTCGGGCCGACGAGCTCGTATGTGCCCTGCGCAAGCCCTGCGGTAGACGCTTGGGTGAACGCCTTCGAGAACGAGGACTGAGCGACTGGCTCCCAGCCGACGGTCTTTCCCGTGATCTCATCATGGTCGGCCTGGACGAAATCTGGCGGGGCAATCTTGCCCCGCTTAACCTCACGCCTAGCCCACCAAGCCTCACCGTCGAACATGACACAGGTCCCGTCGTACTTCCGGGTCGCCCGACCCTCACCGTCGATCACCCACTGGCAGTCCGGATGCACCTGCCTAGTCACCCTGGACATGTCAGCAGGGTCGCGCAGAAACAATGTCGGGATCTTCCTCATGCGATTCTCCTCAGTCCGTACTCTTCTGCGCGCTCAGCCAAATCCCAGAGCGGCGCACCTCGAAACCAACTCTGCCCGCAAGCCCGGCATAAGGCGAAGCGGACCAGCCTAGCTGCCAAGACGAGCACGATCGCCGGATCCCGGAACCTCTCCCAGCCCTGAACACGCTCGATCGTCCACGTCGCGCACGTGGGGCAGCACATGCCACGGACCGGTATCTGTGAGTCGCCCTCGTCCTCACCGGGCAGGCACGCCTGCACTTCCTTGGCCCAATACTTGACGAGGGTCGCCCACCAGTCGATGGCGTCCGCGGTCTCCGTGGAGGCAACATGCGCGGTCACGGCACGCAGAGACAGTGCGAGGGTGTCACGCTTCCCCAGCCCGTCGCAGACCAGCGCATCCACCAGAACCACCTGTATCTCACCCATCAGGCTGAGGATGTTGGCGTTCAGCGGTGGCCTCGAGCCGGGCTTTGACCGTCCTGTGCTGCCGGTGCCCGAGTAGGCGAGATCGGCCTCGAGCTGGTCGAGCATGCTCGGCACAGTGATGTGCTCGGTGGTGCCGTTCTCCCGGACCAGCCGGTGCTTGACGGGCAAGGTGAGCCGGTCGCACCTAGCGCCACAGGTCGTCCCCTGTTAGGTGGCGTGCGGGCCGCACAGTGGGCTCGTCGGCTGCTTCCACGACCGGGCCGCTCACTCGGGAGACCCGGCGTTCAGCCCGCGCAGAATGCGACGGACCGTGCGCCGA
>JACCUM010000182.1 GCA_013811805.1 Geodermatophilaceae bacterium
GGCATGTACAGGTACCCGAGCAGCGCCTTGCCGCGGCCAGCGCGCCGAGCGACGAGCTCGGGCGCGAGCGCGGTCTCCACCGGCGTCGGCACCTGATCGGGCGCAATGATCGACATGGCTACGACACCACGTTGGCGTCTTGCGGCGAAGCGTCGGCGGCCGGCAGCTTGCTGCGCAGCCGATCGCGCTCGGCGGTACGCATCGAGCTGACGGCCTGGTTGATCGTGTCGATGTCCACGCAGCCCAGGTAAGTGCCGGACTCGTCGACGACCACCGCGGTGCTGTACCTGGCGGTGAGCATCTCGTTGAGCGTGTCGCTGAGGGTGGCCCTCGGCTCGACGACCGCCAGGGGGAGGCCTTGCTCCACCAGGGGCCGGTCGTCGGTGCGCTGGAGATGCTCCGCACTGACCCAGGTACGCGGGCGCTGCTGCTCGTCGAGCACCAGCAGGCATCCCTTGTCGCTGGCCTGCAGGCTCCGCAGCGCCTCGCGGCGGTCCGTGTCGTTGTGCACAGTCGGCCAACCGCTCAGTTCGATGTCGCGCACCCGGCTCAGGCTCAGGCGCTTGAGCGATGCGCCCCTGCCGATGAAGTCGGCGACGAACTCGTCGGCCGGGTTGACGAGAATCCGCTCGGGGGTGTCGTACTGGGCGATCTGCGACTGGTTACGCAGGATCGCGATGCGGTCGCCCATCTTGATCGCTTCGTCGATGTCGTGGGTGACGAAGACGATGGTCTTCTTGATGTCGGCCTGCAGCCGGAGGAACTCGTTCTGCAGCCGGTCGCGGGTGATCGGGTCGATCGCTCCGAACGGCTCGTCCATCAGCATCACGTCGGGATCGGCGCTCATCGCGCGGGCGACGCCAATGCGCTGCCGCTGGCCGCCGGAGAGCTGCTTGGGGTAGCGGCTGCGGTAGGCGTCGGGGTCCATCCCCACGGTCTCGAGCAGCTCGTCGACCCGCTTGGTGACGCGGTCGCGGTCCCAGCCGAGCAGCTTGGGGACGGTGGCGATGTTCTCCGCGATCGTCATGTGCGGGAACAGCCCGATCTGCTGGATGACGTAGCCGATGCGGCGCCGCAGCTGATCGGGGTTGACCTTCGTGACGTCCTCGTCATCGAGGAAGATTCGCCCGGAGCTGGGCTCGATCAACCGGTTGATCAGCTTCATCGTGGTGGTCTTCCCGCACCCCGAAGGGCCGACGAAGATGACGATCTCCCCCTCGGGGATCTCCATCGACAGCTCCCCCACGGCCGGCTCGCGCTGGCCGGGGAAGTGCTTGGTCAGCTTGTCGAGCCGGATCTTGACGCGACCTTCGTCGACGTCGCCCGCGCGGTCGGTGTCGCTCATCGGATCCCCCGCGAGGTTGTGAGTCGGTTGATCAGGACGTAGAGCATGTCGAACAGGATGGCGAGGATGATCACGCCGAGGATGCCGCCGAGCACGAGGTTGATGGCGACGGGACTGCCGATGCGAGCCAGGCCGGTGAAGATGTCGTTGCCGAGGCCGGGACCACTGATGTAGGCGCCGATGGCGGCGATGCCCACCGTGATGAGAGTCGACACCCGCATCCCGGTGAGGATCACCGGCCAGGCCAGCGGCAACTCGATGCGCAGCAGTCGAAGTGCTCGGCCCATCCCCATGCCCTGCGCCGATTCGACGACGGCCGGGTCGACGCCGCGCAGCCCGACGATTGTGTTCGCCACGATGGGCAGCAACGCGTACATGACGAGCGCCACCACCACGGGCGTCGCGCCCAGCCCGAGCACGCCGATGAAGATGCCGAACAGGGCCAGCGAGGGGATGGTCAGGAACACCGACGTGACCGCGAGGACGATCTGGCGTGGCCGGTCGGTCCGGTAAGTGCCGACGCCGAGCGCGACCCCGACAACCGTGGCGATGAGCACCGATATCCCCACGACGACCACGTGGTCTATGGCCAGTTCGAGCAGGTGGAGCCATCGGGACTGCAGGTAGGCAAAGAAATTCATCCCAGTGCTCCGGCCCGCCGCCATGGAGTTCGGCTCAGTCGCCTACGTGGCCGCCGAACGAACGCCCCTGTGATCGACTGGTAACGCGACACTGTGACATGGCGGTGCCCGGTGGGGCAAGGCTGTTGCCCTAGGGGCAATAACAGTTAGGACTCGCCGGCGCGGAAACCGTCGACATCGATGCCGAACTCCGCGCCTGCGTCGAGCAGCGCGTCGAACAGATGTTGACCGAACGAGCGCTCGCTGAACAGGAAGTACCGGGTCTGGTTCGCGATGTCGTCGCGAATGACGCCTGCGGTGACGCCTGCCACCAGGCTGCGAAACGCAGATCCGTTCGGCGTGACGGTGTCATACAGGTCGACCGCGCAGAGCTTGCTGAGCAGCGCATCCGCCGCCGCTCCGGTAAGGCTGACGAGCGTCAGACCGTGTGTCACGTCGACGACGGTCACCAGGCCCCGGTCTGGGATGTTCGGCGGCCATGCGGCCGGTTCGTCGAGGCCGAGTGCGAGCCACTCGCCGGGCGCCATGCAGGCCGTGAGCAGGCCGTCAGCCTGCCGACAGGCCGTCCCCGTCGGTACGGCGACGGCGTCCTCAACGGCACCGCCCGGGTCGGCCCGAAGCAACGTCTTGGTCAGCGGGCTG
>JACCUM010000189.1 GCA_013811805.1 Geodermatophilaceae bacterium
CTCTACGACCTCGCCCTGGGTCCCGCAGTCACGCTGGCGGCAAGCGCCGGTGGTTCGGCCACCGACGCGACTCTGGACACGGTCGCCCGAGGGTGTTGGCGGGCGATCACGCGCTGATCGCCGCAGCGACCGGCCTCAGGCCAGTGCGCGAGGATGGCTGGCCGCATACACCTCCCGCAGGCGATCAACGGTGACCAGGGTGTAGATCTGTGTGGTCGTCACCGACGCGTGTCCCAGCAGTTCCTGCACTACCCGGACGTCGGCCCCACCGTCGAGCAGGTGGGTGGCGAAGGAATGCCGAAGCGTGTGTGGTGACAAGTCCTCGGTGATCCCCGCGCGGTCGGCAACCGCCCGCAAGATCGTCCAGGCGCTCTGCCGGGACAGTCGGCCACCGCGAGCATTCAGGAACAGGGCGCTGACACCGTGCCCTCGGGCGGCCAGTGCCGGGCGACCTCGGATCAGGTAACTGTCCAGCGCGGTCAGTGCGTACGAGCCGATCGGTATGACCCGCTGCTTGCTGCCCTTCCCGGTCACCCGGATCGTCCCGGAGCCGCGGTCCACGTCGTCGACGGCCAGGCCAACCGCCTCCGATATCCGCGCGCCAGTGCCATAGAGCAACTCCAGCAGCGCCCGATCCCGCAGCGAACGTGGTTCGTCATCGAGGTTGGCCGCCTCCAGCAGCGCCTCCACCGAGTCCACCGGAATCGCCTTGGGCAGGCGGCGCGGCGGCGCGGGTGGGCGAACTCGCGCAGCAACGTCGTCCAGGACCCAGCCCTCGCGTACGGCAAAACGATGCAGACCTCGTACGGCGACGACGCCTCGGGCGGCCGAGGCGGCCGACAACGGTGGGTGCAGGTCGTCGCCGAGCCGAAGGCAGGCAAGGAAGTCCGCGACGTCGGCCTCCGTCACCTCAGCCAGCGAGCCTCTCCCCCGCCCCGTCAGATGGGCGCCGTACCGGTGCAGGTCCCGCCGGTAGGAGGACACCGTGTTGCTGGCCAGCCCACGCTCGATGGCGAGATGGTCGAGGTACCCGCGCAGCGCGCGAGTCAAGGGCGCTGCCGGCTCAGGTGCTGCAACTGCCGCGGAGGACGCTGACTCAGCCAGCCAGGGCCTCTTTCAGCGCCACATACGGCAGCCCGTGCGCCGTGGCGACGTGGTCGTAGACGACCTGTCCTCCGATGACGTTGACTCCCATGGCCAGTGCCGGGTCGGCGTGCACGGCCGCGTGCAGACCGAGGTTGGCCAGCGACATCACGTACGGAAGCGTCACGTTGGTCAGTGCGTAGGTGGAGGTATTGGGCACCGCGCCCGGCATGTTCGCCACGCAGTAGAAGACCGAGTTGTGCACCCGGTAGGTCGGGTCATCGTGGGTCGTCGGCCGAGTGTCCTCGAAGCAACCACCCTGGTCGACGGCGATGTCCACCAGCACCGACCCCGGGCGCATCCGGGAGACCAGCTCGTTGGACACCAGCGTCGGCGCCTTGGCCCCCGGTACGAGCACCGCTCCGATGACGAGGTCAGCACCCAGGACGGCGCGCTCGACCTCGTAGGAGTTCGATGCCACCGTCTGCAGGTGGCCCTGGTAGATCCGGTCTGCGGCGCGCAACTTCTCGACGTTGTTGTCGAGCAGGATCACCTCGGCCTGCATGCCCAGTGCGATAGCCGCAGCGTTCATCCCGGACACCCCTGCGCCGATAACCACGACCGTGGCCGCGTACACACCGGACACCCCGCCCAGCAGCACACCGCGGCCGCCCTGGGCCCGCTCGAGGTTGTGCGCGCCGCACTGTGGCGCCATCCGGCCGGCCACCTCCGACATCGGCGCCAACAAGGGCAGCGAGAGGTCGGCGAGCTGGACCGTCTCGTAGGCCACCGCGTCGACGCCCGAGGAGAGCAGCGCCTTGGTGCACTCCACTGAAGCGGCCAGGTGCAGGTAGGTGAACAGCGTCTGCCCGGCGCGCATCCGGTGGTATTCCTCGGCGATCGGCTCCTTGACCTTGAGCACCAGATCCGCTGCGCCCCAGACGTCGTCGGCCTCAGGCAGGATCTGCGCCCCAGCCACCACGAAGTCAGTGTCCGGTATCAGCGAACCTGCCCCGGCGTCGTGCTCTATGAGCACATCGTGGCCACTGCGGCGCAACTCGGTCACCCCAGCCGGCGTCAGCGCAACGCGGTACTCGTGATTCTTGACCTCGCGGGGTACCCCGACCCTCATCCGCTTCTATCCGCCTCTCATCGCAACACCGTCGGTGCGTCAGCGCCGAGCTTAGGACCGCTGGCCCCTTTCTGGGTCCAGCCGGTCAGGTCACCGGGACGATCCTGGCGTCAAGGAGGCGACCACCGTCAACCTCCAGCACTCCGACGGTGCCGTGCGGCTGGCGACGTCGGTCGGTGGGCGACCCCGGATTGAACAGCCGCAGGCCGTCTCCGGACACATCCATCGGAATGTGTGAATGTCCGAAGACGACGAGATCGCAGGCCGGGAAGAGCCGGCGCATCCTGGGAAGCCGACCGGTCGCAGCACCGCTGTCGTGGACCATGCCCACGGTCAGACCGTCGATGTCGGTGATCAGTTGATCCGGCGCGCCCCAGGCCGCAATGTCCGGGCCGTCGTTGTTGCCCCGAACCACGAGCACCGGTGCGTAACCGGCCAGTTCATCCAGCACGTCTGGGATGCACACGTCGCCCGCGTGCAGGATCACGTCGGCGTCGCGCAGATGTTGAGCCACTCGAGGCGAAGCGCCCTTCCACCGTCGCGGTGCGTGGGTGTCGGCAAGTACGACGACGTTCACGATGTTCACGGTACGGTCCAGCCCCACACCTGCCGACCCAGGCCGACGAGGCGTCCTACGCTGACAAGATGGCAGGTGAGCTGACCGAGGACGAGCTGGATCTGCTCAGGCAGTCCTTCGAGTGGGCCCGCACAGGTGATGTCACGCAGTTGGCCACACTGCTGAGCATGGGTGCGCCGAGCAACCTCACCAACGAGCGGGGAGACACCCTGTTGATCCTTGCGGCATACCACTGTCACGAGGACGTGGTTCGCCTGCTTTTGGACCACGGGGCAGACGTGGAGCGATCCAACGACAACGGCCAGACTGCCCTGGGAGCCGCCGTATTCCGCAGGGCGACGGACATCGTGACGATGCTGTTGAAGGCCGGAGCGGATCCCGACAGTGGACCCAGGTCCGCCCGCGAGATCGCTGAGTTCTTCGATCTTTCCGACATGCGCGCCGTGTTGCGCTCCCCGTAGCAGCGGAGCAGGTCTGTAGTCCGCCGATGTCCCGAATGCGCGGCGACGGCCTCGTGCCAGGTCGTCACTCCAGGAACGCTGCGATGGTCGGGGTGAACCAGACGGGGTCGTCGAGCCAGGGGCAATGTCCGCCTCCCGGCTGGATGACGAGCGTGGCGTTCGGGAACAACCCGGCCAACTTCGCCACGACGCTCGGCCGGCGCTGCCACGTCGAGCTCCCCGCCAAGTAGCAACACCGGCGCCCCAAAGGTGGCAAGGGCGGCGCGGGTGACTGTCGGGTCGAACGCGCCGTCGCTGCCGAAGACGGCGGCCACCTGCTCGTTGCGCTGCTTGTCCCCGTTCGCCTGATGGGCTCGCGCCGCGGCGTCCCACCGGCCATAGGTGAAGGGTGTGATGGCCTCCCAGTCGGCGTCCGTGGCCTGCCCGGCCTGGATCGCCTCGAAGGCTGTCGACGCCGGTACGAACCACGGCTCGGCCTCCCGCAATCGCACGATCTCACGCCGCATCTCACTGGTGGCGGTGATTCCGACGGCGCGGGTGCTCGGCGTGATCAGGACTAGCTTGCGGATGCCCTCGGGGTGCCGGACCGCATACAGCGCGGCGAGGTGCGCCCCCGCGCAGTGCGCAAGCAGATCGATCCGTTCGAGGACCAGGTGCTCGCGCAGCGCCTCGACATCGTTTACGAGCCGGTCGCAGCGATAGGAGTGGGGGTCGGTGGGTGACTCCGAGTGGCCGGTACCCCGGTAGTCGAGCAGGATCAGCTGCAGCCGCCGGGACAAGCCGCCGAGGTTGCCGAGGTACCCGCAGTCCTGCATCAGACCGCCCGGCAGGCAAACCACCGGGGTGCCCTCTCCGTGCCCGTGGTAGGCGAGCATCGTTGCGTGATGCGCCGCGAGCACGTCGTAGTGCAGGCCGGCTCGGTCGCCACCGGAGTAGGTCGGCATCTACGGCAGTGACCGGTCGAATCCGACCTGCAGGAGCCCGTCGTCGGCGCTGATCAGCAGGCCACCGGCGGTGGCCATCGCATCCGCAACCGCGGCGACGCGCCGGTATGCGGCCGCAGCCTGTAGCAGATCCACGGCGCCGTCCGCGGCGTGCTGGAACAGCAGAGTCTCCTGGATCCGGACCAGCGCGCCATCCTGGACGGCGTGCAGCCGCAGCGCACTGCCGTCGGCGACCAGGTCAAAGTTCCGTCCGACCCGCGCCGGCGCCAGGCCCCAGAGCCGCTGCGCCAGGCCGGTCGGTCGCACATGTCGGTCCACTTCGCCGAGCACGGCCAGCGCGATGATCGGACCGCTGACCTGATGTACCCTGCGGCCGGTCCAGGCCAGGACCGGTGTTCGATCGGTAACCCTGGTGTCCAACACATCCTCGCCCGGACCGGGCGCTTCGTTGACTACTCGCAGCCGCCAGCGCTCGACCCGTGCGGTCGTGCCCTCGATCTGTGGTGACGACCCCAGTGCCTGGCCGGCTCGCCGGCGTCGCGACGCGCGAGCCGCCAGGAGGTGGCCGCTCCGCATCGGTTCCATCAGCCACCAGCCCGCAGTGTCTGCAGCGGTCAGTTCGGCGGCTAGCTCCCGTAGCTCCTTCGTGGCCTCGGCCGTGCTGCTGACCAGGTCCAGCTGCCAGCGGTGCCGGGTTTCGTACCGTGACCCCGTCCAAGGCGACCGCGGCCGCGGGGTGAAGTCATGTTCAGTCACAGACATCAGGGACCTCCTGGCGGAAGGTCGGCACCTTTGTGGGTGTGCGACAGCGATCAGCTGCCCGCCGGCACCGAGGCGACGATCCTCCGCGGAGTCAAGGCCAGCGGGGCTCCTCGGAATGAGGTCCAGCGCCAACCGCCACCATCCTGGCACGAGACGTCCAGGCATTCCACCACGAGGTGGATGCTGCCCAGCCCGAGCCCCACGGTCGGCCGGCCGCGATCGCGATCACTTCCATGTAGCTACTGCCGCGGGCTTGGCTCGGGGCTAGCCGGTTGCCGGAGGCACTGCCGAGGCCATGACCTCCGGTGCTCGGTCCCATGCCCGATGCACGCCGAGGGCGGCGGTCAGCTCGCCGATGAACGCCTTGGCCACTGACTCTCCGACCACGACCCCCACGCCGTCCAGGGCGATCCCGGCACCCTGCAGCACTGCGGAACCGTCGCCCCAGGCCGCCATCGCCTTGCAGTGCCGGAACGCCTCTTGCAGCAGCAGGACCAGCTTGATGTCGTTGGTCGGTGTGGTACCCCCGGCGACCACCACAGCGTCGAACTCGACGGAGCGGGTGGTGAGCAACGTCCGGTCCACGGTGATCTTTCGGGCGCCGCGGCCCAGGACTCCACCGACCGGCGCGACAACGAGCAACTCGGCATCGAGCTTCTCCAGCGCCGTACGCAGTTTGCCGATCCCGGCTAGATCGGATCCGGCATCCGCGATCACCCCGATCTTGCGCCCGGCGATCGGTCCAGGCTCGGTGACGACCTGGGACAGGGCCGCAGACATGACGACGTCCTGCGCCGGTGCGCCCTTCGGAGCGGGTAGACCCAGCCCGGCGGCGACCTGGGCACACAGGTCCGCGTCGATGTTTGCCAACACCTCGAGCTGACGCTCCTTGATGGACTGCTCGTAGCACTTGCCCAACTCGAAGGTGAACGCCTCGACGATGTGCCCCTGCTCCACCGAGGTAAGGCTTCGGTAGAACATCGTTGGCTGAGAGAAGTGATCGTCGAACGAGGCGGCATGCGTGCGCACGGGTACGCCTTCGATGGGCCGCGGGACCTGTACGTAGCCGCCCTCCTGCTCCGTGGCTACCGCAGGTGCGCCGCCGTCGATGCTGTTCGGCCGGTAAGGGGCCAGCCCGGTGTGGATGGCCGTTTGGTGCATGCCGTCCCGGAGCATGTCGTTCACCGGCGCGTGCGGTCGGTTGATCGGCAGCTGGGCGAAGTTCGGTCCGCCGAGCCGGGTCAGCTGCGTGTCCAGGTAGGAGAACAGTCGCGCCTGCATCAACGGGTCGTTGGTCACCTCGATGCCCGGCACCAGATGCCCGGTGTGGAAGGCCACCTGCTCGACCTCGGCGAAGAAGTTCGTCGGATTGCCGTTCAGCGTCAACTTCCCGATCAGCTGAACCGGCGCGAGTTCCTCCGGAACGAGCTTGGTGGGATCGAGTAGGTCGATGCCCTCGAAACTGTCGCTCCCGTCGTCAGGCATGACCTGGATGCCGAGCTCGTAATCCAGGAAGGCTCCCGCCTCGATCCCGTCGTACATGTCCCGTCTGTGGAAGTCGGGGTCGACTCCGGCGGCGATCTGGGCTTCCTCCCAGACCAGCGAGTGGATCCCTGCCACCGGCTTCCAGTGGAACTTCACCAGGCTCGTGTCCCCAGCGGCGTTCACCAGCCGGAACGTGTGGACGCCGAACCCCTCCATGGTTCGGAAGGACCGCGGGATCCCTCGGTCGCTCATGTTCCACATCACGTGATGCGTGGCCTCGGTGTGCAACGACACGAAGTCCCAGAACGTGTCATGAGCCGACTGCGCCTGGGGAATCTCCCGGTCAGGGTGGGGTTTCGCCGCGTGGATGATGTCCGGGAACTTGATGCCGTCCTGGATGAAGAAGACCGGAATGTTGTTGCCCACGAGGTCGAAGGTGCCTTCGTCGGTGTAGAACTTGACCGCGAATCCGCGGGTGTCCCGGACTGTGTCGGCCGATCCCCGCGAGCCCAACACGGTCGAAAAGCGGGTGAAGACCGGAGTCCGACGACCCTTCTCCGCCAGGAACGCAGCCTTGGTCACCGACTTGGCGGTGCCATAGGACTCGAATACTCCGTGCGCCGCGGCGCCACGCGCATGTACCACACGCTCCGGGATCCGCTCGTGATCGAAGTGGGTGATCTTCTCCCGCAGATGGAAGTCCTCCAGCAGTGTCGGACCTCGATCCCCGACTTTGAGCGAGTGGTCGGTGTCTGGCAGCCGAAGTCCCTGCGCAGTGGTCAGGTAGGCCCCCGCCTGGCTGCGTACGTCGACCGAGTCCGGTCCTCCGGTGGGGACACCGGTCGGACTGATCGGGTATGGCGCGCTCTGATCCGGCTGACGCGCCGGAGCTTTGGACGCAGCCGCCTGGCCGGAAGCGGACCTTCCAGCAGCGGCCTTCCCGGCAGAGGATTTACGAGCGGTGGCCTTTGCGGCTGCGGGCATGACGACTCCAGGCACGTCGAGGGGAAAGTGACTAGCTCCTGGGGTTCCCCGATCTTGTGCCGTTATGCATCGGCCGGTCACCGAACTGACCGAGGTTGGTCAGCCCGCAGCCCGTCGCGCGACGCGGAGCTCGCAGAGGTAGCGCTTGGAGATGCTCCCGACGTAGTCCTCGTCGATGAGTGCCGCGATGCAGGCGAGCAATCTCTGGTAGCAGTCCTGTGCCCGGGTGAAGAAGTCCTGGCTGCCGTTGGAAACGTGAAAGGTCGTGACGGTGGCCAGTGCGCCGCTCGGGCCCAGAGCGGCCGCAGCCTTTTCGCGCCCGAGTGGCTTCGTCGAGCCTGGCCGGTGCCCGTCCGATTTCGGCGACTCGACAGCCCGGACCGAGGTCGGTCAGTCGACGAGGCTGTGAAACAAACTCGCTCGGATACGTTGGCCTGATGCGGTCGTAGAGCTCTGCGTGCTCGTCGAAGCTCGCCCGCAGCTCCGGATCGGACACGTGCGGCCTCAGTCGGCTGGTCGCAGTGCTCGCCAATCCGAGGCCCTGGCGAGAGCGGCGGCAAGAATGCCGGCCACTGCGATGGAGTTACGGATCCGGCCGGCCTGAACCGCGACCAGCGCGTCGTCCAGCGGGACTCGGCGAACCTCGAGGTCGAGCTCCTCGGCGGAGGCGACGAAGTCTTCGGGCCGGTCCGTCTCGCTCAGCTCGCGAGCCAGGAACACTGTGATTTCTTCGTTCGAGCCGCCCGGTGAGGCGAAGAAGTCCAGCAACCGGTCCCACCGGCCGGCTTGTAGCCCAGCCTCTTCGGCGAGTTCTCGACGAGCGGTCTCCAGGGGCGGCTCATCGGTGACGTCCTTTATCCCCGCCGGGACCTCCCAGAGGTACCGGCGTACGGGATGGCGGTACTGCCGGATCATGACGATCCGGTCCTCGTTGTCGATCGCGATAACGCCGACAGCACCGGGATGCACCACGACGTCACGGTGCTCGCAGGCGCCGTCGGACATCTGGACCTCGTCCTGGCGCACCGAAACCACCTTCCCCTCGAAGGCGGTTCGGGTGGACGTAGTGGGATGCGTCCTCGGGTCGGTGACGACCCCGTCGGAAAGCGATCCGTGCGGTTCACTCACGGTAGGGCGGGTTCGACGTCGACCGGGATTCGCAGCGACTCGGATCGGTCAAGGGCTGCGCGCACCAGCCCGGCGAACAGCGGATGTGGTCGGGTGGGCCGGGACATGAACTCCGGATGGGCCTGCGTACCAACGAAAAAGGGGTGTAGGTCGCGGTCGAGTTCGGCGAACTCCACCAGCCGGCCGTCCGGGGACAGCCCCGTAAATCGCATGCCGGCGGCCTCCAGCCGCTCCCGGTAGGAGTTGTTGACCTCGTAGCGGTGTCGGTGCCGCTCATGCACCTTGGTCTCGCCATAGGCCTGGGCGACAAGGGAATCCGCAGTCAGCTCGGCTGCGTAGCTGCCAAGTCTCATGGTGCCGCCCATGTCTCGTTCGCCGGCTACCACGTCGACCTGGTCGGCCATCGTGGCAATCACCGGATGCTCTGTCATCGGATCGAACTCCACGGAGTTGGCACCGGTCAACCCGGCCAGATTGCGGGCCACTTCGATCACCATGCACTGCAGGCCGAGGCACAGCCCGAGCGTCGGGATGCCGTTGGCACGGGCGTACGAGATGGCGCGTACCTTGCCCTCGATTCCGCGTACTCCGAACCCACCGGGCACAACGACACCGTCGACATCGGAGAGTTGTTGCGCGACACCGCTGCTCGTCTCGCAGTCGTCCGAGGTCACCCAACGGGTCTCGATGTGGGTGTGATGGGCGAACCCACCGGCTCGCATCGCCTCGGTCACCGAAAGGTAGGCATCGGGGAGGCCAACGTACTTGCCGACCAATGCAATCGTCAGCGACTGACGGGGCCTGTGCACCCGGTCGAGCAGATCGGACCATTGCGTCCAGTCGACGTCGCGGAAGGGCAGCCCGAGGCGGCGTACGACGTAGGCGTCGAGTCCCTCGGCGTGCAGCACCTTCGGGATGTCATAGATGGATGGCGCATCCGAGGCCGAGACGACCGCTTCGGAGTCCACGTCGCACATCAGGCTGATCTTGCGCTTGAGCGCATCCGGGATCTCCCGGTCGCTGCGGCAGACGATCGCATCGGGCTGGATGCCGATGCTGCGCAGGGCGGCAACCGAGTGCTGGGTCGGCTTGGTCTTGAGTTCTCCGCTGGGCGCGAGGTACGGGACAAGGGAGACATGCAGGAAGAACACGTTGTCTCGACCGACGTCGTGCCGGATCTGGCGGGCCGCTTCCAGGAAGGGCAGTGACTCGATGTCTCCAACGGTCCCGCCGATCTCGGTGATGACGACGTCGATACCCGGATGGCCGTCCTGGTCACCGGCGATGCCGAGAATGCGGTCCTTGATCTCGTTGGTGATGTGCGGGATCACCTGAACGGTGTCGCCGAGGTACTCCCCACGCCGTTCCTTGGCAATCACCTCGGCGTAGACCTGGCCGGTCGTCACATTCGCCGAGCCGGCGAGGTTGATATCGAGAAAGCGTTCGTAGTGACCGACGTCGAGGTCGGTCTCGGCCCCATCCTCGGTGACGAAGACCTCACCGTGCTGGAACGGGTTCATCGTTCCGGGATCGACGTTGAGGTACGGGTCGAGCTTCTGCATGGTCACCCGCAGACCCCGAGCCGAGAGCAGGGAGCCGAGCGAGCTGGCAGTCAAGCCCTTGCCCAGTGACGAGGCGACACCGCCGGTCACGAACAGATAGTTGGTGGTGTGGGATGAGCGACGATCACCCGGTCGGTTCACGGGAGTTCACGCTAACACGGGGCCGCGCCGCCTCGGCGGTCAGACTCGGGGTGTCGCGGACCGACTCGGCCGTGAACACGTCCCCGGATGGGCGCCAGCGCAGGCTGATCCAGATCAGGACGGGTACGACGACGCAGGCCGCGATCGCCGGCACCGCGACACCGGAGTCGTTGATGGCCGCACCGATAGCGACCGAGATCACGGCGGCGAGCAATCCGGCACGCCAGCGCGGCTCGGCGGCCAGGAACTCCCGCAGCCGGCCGCTATCCCGAAGCATCAGCCACCCGGCGACGGCGAAGATCGGGATCAGCCAGGTCACGGGACTGCCGGTCAGAACGTCCAGGTTGGCCTGGGCTTTCCGGGCGATCACTGCCCAGGCCTGACCGTCGATGATTTGTGCGACGAAGCGGCCGAGGTGTGTTCGATCGTCGGCATTGCGCTGGAAGTCGAGCAGCGCAAACGTGGCCACGGCAAGGGCGGTCACGGCCGTGATCGAGACCACCCGGCGTACCGACAGCCGGATTCCGGTGGCGAGGAAGCCGAGAACGAACAAGGCGGGGACCAGCGCCAGTACGCCACCGAAATCCCGGCCCAGCTCCGCAGCGCCGACGACGACGACTGCCACGAGTCCCACAGCCGCGATGCCGATGAGCACTCGCCGCCTGGATCCCCGCACCAGCACAGCGGTCGACAGCAACCCGCACACCGCAAACAGCCCGAAACTCAGGTTGCCCAGACCCACGAACCGCCCGGCCACGATCGCGTTGTATCCGAGCAGGCTGTTGAGCTCCATCGGCGAGCCGAGCACCACGTCCAGGCCGAGGATGATCGCGGTTGCCACCAGCAACACGAGGGCTGGGCCGGCCCAGGGCGACGCCGAGTTCGCCGAACGGGAAAACGGCCAGCGGCGACCACCGACTGCAAAGGCCAGGAAGCTGAGCAGCCCGACGAATCCGAGCACCGCGAGTCCGAGTGCCACTTCTCGGTTCGGGGAGCGCCACCAGGGAGTGAGATTGGCCAGATGAGTCGCGGCCGGAACCGCCGCGAACACCAGCGCCGCGACAGATACCGCCCGCTCGAGCCGCATCGCGCGCTCGGGCCGGGCCGGCCGCCAGAGCCGGGCCCGTACGAACCCGGCCACCAGCGCTGCGGCAAGTCCTACCAGCGTCCAGAAGAAGGGCCTGGTCAGGCCGGAGTGCGCTACGGCCGCCCGATTCAGATCTCGCAGGTCGCTCAGCGCGTCGTCCAGCCCGGTCGTGGGTGCGTGCCAGCGCATCACCGAGCCGACCATGGTGTCCGGGTTCTCGAGGCCGAGCGCACGTAGCGCTGTTGGCGCGACATCGATCAGCTGTACATAGGGCGCCCGGCCGGTACTCGAGGACGTCAGGTACCCGGGAGGCAGCTCCGGATGTACGGCGAGCAGCGGATGCAACTGTGCCCTGCTGACCCCCTTCTCCGACAGTCCCGCGATCAGTAGCAGGGTGTCGCCGGGAAGGTCAGCGACGGTGGCACGTACCAGCGCGATGGTCGTGTCCATAGCGGCCAACGCGGCCGATCGAGGGCGCCCCACCAACTCAGCCAGCGGTCCGGGGCCGGCCCCGCTCGGGGCTCCCTGTCCGGACAGTGACACTGTTGGGACCGAGCCGATCAGGTCGGGCACGGTGATGACAGTTAGCGGACATCGGCTCAGAGCTGCCGCCCGCTGCTCGGCTTCTTCGGGTAGGTCGTCCAGAACGGTCACTCGGCTACCTTCAGCGGATACCGCCACCGCTGAGGGGCGACCGATCGCAGTCGAGCAGCTGACCGCCGCTCCCAAGGCCCCGGGCTCAGCGCCGAACGAGCGGGTGCCGTCGTCCTCGGCAATCCGGGCGACGGTCTGGGAGACGTCGGTGAGGCCGGCCAACGCGACCTGCTCCTGCTGCCCGCATCCGGCCAGAACGGCCATCCGCTGCGCCTCTTCTGCGGTCAGTGGCGGCAGATTTTCCTCGGCATCTTCGATGGGTGCTGGGTAGCGAGCCCGGTTCCCTGCACCCAGGGTGGCCCAGCCGTCGAGGATGCAGGTGCGCGACCGAGCCGCTCGTACCGTCATGTTCCCCAGCGCGGCATCGGCGGCGAGTCGGTCGAGTGCAGGCGCCAGGCCCGAAGCCACGTCCCCCCAGAGCAACCCTGGAACGCCGACGATCACCACCCGGTCAGCCGAGACCGGCGTTGCGTCCACAGCAGCGCTCACCGGCGGTGTCAGCCCGGTCCCGAGACCGGCGCCCAGCGCCGCGGTCAGCAGCCAGGCAGCCAGGCGCCTACCGGGGTGCGTGATCACGGCGAGCCGAACGAGCACATGGTCAGGACGCGCCCAGCAGTTCCGCGTACAGCGCGCTGAGTTGGGCGACTGTGTCGTCCATGGTCGGCCAGGTGGCTGCAGCGGAGCGCCCGGCCTCGACGAGGGCTGCCGCGCGGGCCGGATCTCCGAGTACGCCGGTGACCGCAGCGTCCAGGGCCGCGCAGTCCTTCGGCGGGATGAGGACCCCGGCTCCTTGGCCGGCCAACTCCGGGATGCCGCCGACCGCGGTAGCCACCAGGGGGCGACCGGCGCGTAGTGCCTCCTGGGCGACCAGTGCCCGCGCCTCCCACTGAGAAGTCAGCACGACCAGGTCGCAGGCACTCAGGAGGTTCGCAATGTCGTTGCGCCTCCCGAGCAGCACAACGGGAAGATGCTCTCGGGTGATCTGCTCGGACATCTCCGCGTGCAGGGGCCCTTCCCCGGCGATGACGGTGAGCGGACCGTCGGGCCGATCCCGCCAGAGCCCTGCTGCGCACAGCAGCGTGTCGTACCCCTTCTGCGGGTGCAGTCGGCCCACCGCCAGCAGCAGCGGCACCGTGTCCGGGACGCCGAGTTCGGCCCGCACCTGGACTCGGGTGCGGTTGGCCTCGGGAAGCGTCGGTGCGGTGACCGGCGCGGATCGGACATCACGCCCGCCGACGGACCGCGCATGCTCGGCCAGATCCAGCGAGGCCGCCAGTACCACATCGGCGCCGCGGATGACAAGGCGCTCCAGGGCCTTGTTGAGCGACCCTCTGGGGCCGGCAGTGTCGAGCAGGGCGTTGTGCAGTGTCACCACGACGGGCGCAGCGGGTCGCGCCAGCACCGACAGCAGGCCGGCGCGCAGCCCGTGCGCATGCACCAGATCCGCTCCACTCAGCCCTCGCCGAAGACCGATCAACGCGCGTACATCCTGGACCGGACGAAGGCCGGAGGCGATACGCACCGGCTGGAACTGAGCTCCAGCTGCGGCGAACCCGAACAACGCATCGGTGGCCGGCGGGCCACAGACCCCCACGGTGGCTCCGGCAGACACGAGACCAGGCACGATCGCGTGGACGTGCGTGCCAACTCCCCCGGTGCTCGTGGCCAGCACCTGGACGATCCGCCGTCCGGCGAGGGCGGGCGCGCTGGATAGCGCCTCACTGCGTTGATCGCTTCGGGTCATGACGTGCTCTGCACCTCCTCCTGGACCGGGTCCGGGCGGCGCAGACCACGCAGGACCGCACCTGTGGCAGCCCGGGCTAAGACCATCATGGTCGCGCCCGACACCAGGACCACGACGGCGCCTATGCCCAGCACCTGCGTGACGGCCGCAATGGCGGCACCGCCGTCCCACACCTCGGCCAGCAGCCTCCCGGCCATGGTGGCGACAGTCGCGGCGACCAGTGCTGCGGCCCCAACTCTGGCCACTCCCCCGAGCGATTCCCTTCCGGCTGAGTGAACCGTCACGAAGATCAGAGCGATGCCCGCCACGATCACGCCGATGCTGTGGCCGGCGGCGAGGGCCACCCCTCGGGAGGTGTCCGGCAACGCCGCGGCCAGCCCGATGTCCGCGGCCACAGTCAGCAGCCAGCCGCCGACCACAGCCCATGTCGGTTCCTTCCACAAGCCTCGGGCATACAACGCCCGGGTCAACAGTGCAACCAACCCGTACGCCGCCAGGCCTGGCGCGAAGGCGACAATCGTTTCGGCGAGTCTGGTCGTTGTCAGCTCGGAGTCTGGAACTCCGGTGCCCTGCACGAAGATCCGAGCCGTGGGTTCTGCGACGGAGATCATGGCCGCTGACCCGACCAGGCAGCCAATCAGAACCGCACCAGTAGTGGGGCGCAGGGTCGCGCGATAGGACGCCTCGTCCGCGTGCTCGTAGGAAGCCGCCAGTTGTGGAAACGCCGACGTGGCCAGCGGGACGGCCAGGGCACCCCAGGGCAGCAGGAAGACCGTCATGGCCAGCAGGTAGAGAACCTGGGTGCCCGGAGGGGCACCGTCGTTGGCCAGTCGGATCGCGACCACCACGGCGACCTGTTGCGCTGCAAGGGTCGCGATTCCGGCAACGGCCAGACGTCGCACCCGAGGTGCTACCCCGACCGGAAAGCCGAGGCTCGGCCGCAGTCGGAGCCCCGTGCCGCGCAACGGGATCAACAGCACGCCCGCAAGCACTACCACTCCGACGCTGGTGCCCACACTCAGCAGGAGTTCGGACTCGGTGCTCAACTCCTCGACCGACTCTGGAACCCCGGCCGACAACCGGTACAACAGGTAGGCAACCGCGACGACGACGCTGGACAACAGCGGCGCCAGCGCCGGACCGGCGAAACGCCCGTGTGCCTGCAGGATCCCGGTCAGCACGATCCCGACGCCGTAGAGCACGACCTGCGGCGCGAAGACCAGGAGCATGCGGGCGCCGAGTTCGACGGCCTCAGAGCAGCTGCTTGACGACAGCAGTGCCTGGGACAGCGGTCGGGCCAGAAGGGCGAGCAGACCGCTGACCGGGAGCAGGATCAGGATCGTCCAGGTCAGCAGCGACGAAGCAGTCCGTCTCGCCCGTTCGTGATCGCCCGAGGCGATTGCTCCGGACAGCATGGGGACGACCAGACTCGCCAGTGCCCCACCGGCAACGATCTCGAAAATGATGTTGGGCACGGTGTTTGCCGCAACGTAGGTGTCGCCGACGCAGGTCGTGCCGACCGTACGAGCGAAGACCAGGTTGCGACCGAAGCCGGCAAGGCGAGCCAGCAGGGTGATGACGGCGATGAGCGCAGCAGCAGCGCCGACACCCTTGGCAACGGCGGGCAGCCCAGGGCCGGTCACGGGGTCAGTGGCCTGCTCAAGGCCGGGGCAGGCTCGTGCCGGCACCGTCTGCGCTGCGCGGATCGGTCGGTCGACCCCACCGGTCCAGATCGCGCAAGCCCGGCGTGGCTGCGATCACCCGGGTAAAGCTGATCTTCTCACTCGCGGCGGTCAGCGCCACCAGGACCGCCAACATGCTCGTACGAGCCAGCGGGCTCGCCCCCGCCGCCAATCGATAACCGAGGAGCGCGCCGAGCGCGTTCGCTCCGGCATCACCGAGCATCACCTTTTCGCTCAGATCGGCTGGTAGAACCCCAAGCGATGTCCCCAGCACCGCAGCGCCGGCTCCACCGGTGGCACCGCCAAGCAGAGTGGCCGACCCCAAGGCGCTCGCCTTGGCGGCCCGCCCCGGACGAAGGTCCAACAGGTTGACGAGATTCGCCGTCCCGGCCATGACCCCAGCAGCGATGACTCGATCGACCGGCCCGCTCGAGACCGACCCAGCCGCAGCCAGTGATGCGCCGACCACGCCGATGACTTTCAGCGCCCCAGTCGAGACCCGACCCGACGACAGCGCCTGAAGATGACCCCGAAACCCCTTGTCCCCCCGAAGCTCTGGGCCAGTACCGGCGATGTCGTCGTACAAACCAACCGCCCCGCAGGCAAGGCCGAGTAGCAGTACTGGCCGCCGCCGCCCCGGAGGGAGAAGCGGGACAGCCATGCCACTGGCCAGCATGGCAACCACCGGCCCCGCGACGAGATTCACCGACTCGCCGCGGTGATTGGGCCGGATCCAGGCCGGACCGGACAGCACAGAGGACCGGCGGGTGACCTCGGTCAGCACCAGCGTCCCGGCAGCCGCAGCGATCACCCCAGCCACCCGTTGACCCGCACTCCCCCATGGCGAGTGGTCGCCGTGCGGCCCGCTCACGGGGCCAACGGAGGTAGCGGCACCGTGTCCTCGCCGACGCCATAGTTCCCGGATTGGCCGGTCCGCTCAGCGGTCAGCGCCAACAAAGCGGCGACCTGTCCGGAGGCGGCATCGACATTGTCCACTGTGGACACAGTGGTTGCGGCGCTGGCATCGGCGCGAAGGGCGGCGACCAGTCCACCGTCGAGCCCGGAAACGGCATTCCCGGCGACCACGCTTCCACTGCCCGCCGAGTCAAGGCTGACGGCCAGTGCCACCAGGGCCTGATTGCGCGCCTCGGCGTCCTCACCGGTGAACCCTTCGCCGGTCAGGATCAGCGCGTAGTCCGCGGAGTCGATATCGCCGCTGTCGGACGTGACGACGCCGAGCGCGGCGAGTCCGGCCAGGACGGTGGCTGTGGAGGCTGCCGTGGGAGCCGAATCACCCTCTGCCGGTTGCATGAGGACCTGGCTCATCAGGCTGGCCACCAGGGTCGGGGTGTCGTCTGTCTGGGGCAGCGTGATCCCGGCCGGCAAGCCGATTCCGGTGACGTACTCCTGGAGTTCGGGGGCGTTCTGCGGGTCGGTGAACTCCGGCTGCAGGCGCAGCGTGCCGGACAACTCCGCTCCGGCGGCTTGGAGCAGGGTGACGGTCTGGCCGAGGATCTCAGTGCTCACGGCGTCACTGCTCACGATCAAAAGGACCGAGGATCCGACGAGCCGGTTGGCTACGACAAGCGGTGCCACGGCGTCGTCGTAGGCGTCGCCCTGGCTCAGTTGCTGGGTGAGGCTTTCGGTCTGTGCCTCCAGACTGTCCTTCTCCTCGGACAGGGTGCCGACCTGGGCCTCGAGTCCGTCCAGGACCTGGCCGTTGAGTTGCGTCGTCCCGATCACGATGCCGAGGGCGACGGCGAGGAACACCGCGATCAGCGAGACGAGGTGGTATCGGAAGTCGATCACGAAAACAGGCCCTTCACCCAGCTGAGCAGGTCGCCCAACCGGTCAGCGAATAGGTCGAGGTAGGTGCGCCCGGCAGTCGAGACCGCGAGGACCGCGCCGATGGCGACGAAGGCCGCAAGAACCAGAAAGACCAGCGCGGAGGACGAGATCCGGCTCTTGTACAGCCGGCTCACCCCTTTGGCATCCACCAGTTTCGCGCCGACCCGAAGCCGGGTCAGGAACGTCGAAGCCATCCCGCCACGACCCTTGTCCAGGAACTCCACCAGCGTGGCGTGCGTTCCCACCGCCACGATCAGCGTGGCGCCCTTGGCATCGGCCAGCAGCATGGCGATGTCCTCGCTGGTGCCGGTGGCCGGAAAGGTGATGGCCTCCACGCCGAGGTCCTGGACGCGCGGTAGCCCGGGCGCGCGGCCGTCGGCATAGGCGTGCACGATCACTTCGGCGCCACAGCGCAGGGTGTCGTCGGTAACAGAATCCATGTCGCCCACGATGATCGCCGGCTTGTAACCAGCCTCACGTAGAGCATCGGCCCCGCCGTCGACGCCGATCAACACCGGCCGGTAGTCGCGGATATAGGAGCGCAGCTGGGCGAGGTCCTCCTTGTAGTCGTATCCGCGGACAACGATCAGAACGTGCTGGCCATCCATGTCAGTGCGGATGGCCGGAACGCCCACCCCGTCGAGCAGCAACGCACGCTCGCGCTTCATGTACTCCATGGTGTTCGCGGCGAAGGCCTCGAGCTGGCTGGACAGACCCGCCTTGGCATCCTGCATCGCCACGGCGATGGATTCCTCGTCGAGGTGGCGCCCCTCGGCCACCAGGCGATCGCCTACGTAGAGGCACTCCCCGTTGACCCGGACCCGCGTGCCCTCTTTGACCTTGCCGAACACCTCGGCCCCGACGTTGTCCAGGATCGGGATGTCGGCCCTGGCCAGGATGCCCGGTCCGAGGTTGGGGTAGCGCCCGGAAATGCTCGGCGCGGCGTTCACGACGGCGACCACGCCACGGGCCACCAAGGCGTCGGCAGCAACCCGGTCGATGTCGGTGTGGTCGATGACCGCGATCTCGCCAGCGTTGAGCCGCTTGGTCAGATCCTTGGTACGTCGGTCGAGTCTGACCACACCGGAAACTCCGGGTAGTGCATCCGCAGCTCGTCCGCGGCGCAGGGTGCCTAGTCGCATCCGCCCAGTCTCCCACCGGACCGGGTGGGCACCGAAGCGCCACGCGCGGTCAGCTGGGATCGGCGGCACTGGCCAGCAGTTCGGCGGCGTGGGCCAGGCCTGTCTCGCTGTCGGGCAGGCCGGCCAGCATGCGGGACAGTTCCTGTACGCGGAGGTCACCGCCCACCTGACGGATCCCGGTGGCGGTGATCGTTGCGTCGCCGGTCTTGTCGACCACCAAGTGGGCACTGCCGTGCGCTGCGACCTGCGGTAGGTGAGTGACGACCAGGACCTGATGATGAGCAGCCAGAGCCGCCAGCCGCCGACCGATCTGAACCGCCGCCTGTCCCCCGACCCCGGCATCCACCTCGTCGAAGACCATCAACGGAACCGGATCGGTCCCGGCCAATACCACCTCGATGGCCAGCATGACCCGGGAGAGTTCACCACCCGAGGCGGCACGGTGCAGCGCGGCAACTTCGGTCCCGGCATGTGCAGCCAGCAGCAGCCGCACCTCGTCGATCCCGTCCGGACCGGGGGCATCGGCGTCGGTCCGGACGTCGATCTCGATCCTGGCGACCGGCATGGCCAGCGCGCCCAGTTCGTGCTGCACCAACGTCGAGAATCGACGTCCGGCCAGGCGACGGGCGGCTGAGATCTGTTCACCGAGTCGACCTAGTTCGCAGCGGGCTGCATCACGTTGCTCTCGCAGGGCGGCCAGCGCGTCGTCGGAGACATCGAGGTCGAGGAGCTGGCGTTGCGCCTCCCGAGCCCACTCCAGGACGCCATCGCTGCCCGCCCCCGGGGCGGCGAAGCGGCGGATCACCGCTTGTAGCGCTGAGATCCGCTCCTGAACCTCGGCCAGCCGGCCCGGATCGGCAACGGCGTCCAGGATGTAGTCAGCAAGCTCGGCCGCGATATCGGTCACCGTGTACGACACGGCGGCCACCCGACCGCCCAGCTCCCGCAGAGTCTGGTCACCGGCCCGCTCCAGTGCTAGGGCGGCTCGGGCCAAGGCGCTGAGCGCATCGGCCTGGACACCGCCGCCGTGGGCCATCGGATCAGCGGACAACGCGTCATAGGCCTGCTGCGCGGCAGCGCCCAGGGCCTCGGCGTCGCCCAACCGCACGGCGACAGCACTCAGCTCCTGGTCCTCCCTCGGCTGCGGGTCGACGGCGGCGATCTCGGCCAGGCCGTGGCGCAGCACCTCAGCGGTACGGGTCAGCTCCTGAGTGCGCGCGCTCTTGACGGCGAGCCGATCATCGAGCTCACGCCAGCGGGCGTATTCAGCGCGGTAGGCAGCCAAGAGGCTGGCGTGGTCCGCGCCGGCGAACCGATCCAACGCGGCCCGCTGCTCCTGGGGCCGCCGCAGCCGGAGTTGGTCGGATTGACCGTGCAGGGCCCACACGGTCTCGGCCAGTTCACTGAGTACGGCGATCGGGACGCTTCGCCCACCCAGGTGCGCACGGCTACGACCCTCTGTGTTGACGGTCCTGGACACGATCAGCGTGCCATCTTCGTCCGGCTCCGCGCCGGCACGGCGGGCGATATCCCAGGCCGGATGGTCGGCAGGCAGATCCAAGCGCCCTTCAACGGACAACCGAGTGGCGCCGCTGCGGATCCGACCCGGATCGCCGCGTCCGCCGAAGAGCAGGGCCAAGCCAGTGACGACCATGGTCTTGCCGGCCCCGGTCTCTCCGGTCAGCACGGTCAAACCGCCGGCCAGCTCCAGCCGCGCCTCGTCGATCACGCCGAGCTGCTCTATGCGGAATTCTCGTAGCACCAGCTCAGCCCTCGTCAGGAACCGCAGCCGTGTGCCGGAAGCCGTCGGCCGGCAGCCGGAACCGGGCCACCAGCCGGTCGCCGAAGCCGGTGGAGTGCACCCGGGCCACGTGCACCGACTGCGCGGATCGGACGACGTCGACTCTTCCGCCGGGAGGTACGGCGATGGTCCGCCGGCCATCGGCGCATAGGACCGCCCCCTCGCCGTACGCGGCGATGGCCACGGTCAGCAACGAGGTGGGCGGCGTGACCAGCGGACGGGCAAACAGTGCGTGGGCGCTGGTGGGCACGACGAGAAGCGCTTCCACCTCGGGCCACACGACCGGGCCCCCGGCAGAGAACGCGTACGCCGTTGACCCGGTCGGCGTCGCGCAGAGCACACCGTCACAGCCGAAACTGGTCAGCTGCCGGCCGTCGACCCGTAGGGCCACGTCGAGAACGCGCGTACGGCTGGCCTTTTCTACCGAGATCTCGTTGAGCGCCCAGGTGCTGCCCAGTGACGCACCGTCTGGACCGCGGACGGACGCCTCGACGGCCAGCCGCTCCTCCACGACGTAGCTGCGATCCAGGACATGCCGGATCGTGTCGTCGACGGCCTCCGGCTCGGTCTCGGCCAGAAAGCCGACTCGGCCGAGATTGACCCCGATCAACGGGGCATCGGCTGCCCGCGCGTACTCCGCGGCTCGGAGGAACGTCCCGTCGCCACCGAAGACGATGACGATCTCGGCGGCAGCGGCGGCATGATCATCGCCCGGCACCACGGTGACCCCGTCGACGCCCAGATCATTGGCCTCCTCCTCGAGGATCCGGACGTCGAATCCCTCCCGGTGCAGCGCCTTGGACACCATCGTGGCCAGATCGACGATGTCGGCCCGGCCGGTGTGGGCGATCAGCAGGGCAGTCCGGGTCACACGGTCACCTCACTCTGCCTCGCCAGGGGCGTCATCGAGGCCCCTTCTCGACGGCGTCTCGGACATCATCGCCGTCCAGTGGGGGCGCATCGCGCCTGAGCCACAGAAAGTACTCGACGTTTCCGGCGGGGCCGGGTAGCGAACTGGCGGTCACTCCGGCAGCCCCCCACCCGAGCCCGTTAGCAGCCGCGGCCACCGACTCGACGGCAGCCCTGCGCACGAGCGGGTCACGGACCACCCCGCCCTTGCCGATCCGCTCCCGGCCGACCTCGAACTGCGGCTTCACCATGAGCAGCAGATCACCCGCGTCCGCGCTGAGGCCGGACAATGCAGGGAGGACCAGCGTCAGAGAGATGAACGACAGGTCGGCGGTGATCAGATCGACCGCGGTCCCGATGTCCTCGACGCTGAGCTGCCGGACGTTGCGGCGATCCATGACCACTACCCGGTCGTCGGTGCGCAGCGACCAGGCGATGAGTCCGTAGCCGACGTCCACGGCCACGACTTCCCGGGCACCCCGGCGCAGCAGCACGTCGGTGAAGCCGCCGGTCGAGGCACCAGCATCCAGGCAGCGGCGGCCGGCAACGGGGACGGGCAGCACATCCAGGGCACCGGCCAGTTTCCGGGCTCCCCGTGAGACGTAGTCCGGCCCGTCCCGGAGCGGCCGGACGACCAACGCCGTGTCGGGCGCGACGGCGGTCGCCGGCTTGGTCGCTGTCTGCCCGGAGATCGTGACCCTGCCCTGCCCGATGAGCTCAACGGCCCGATCCCGGGAACGGGCCAGTCCCCGGCGGACGAGTTCGGCGTCTAGACGCATCCGGGGCGGCACTACCGACGGCTTCCCCGGCGCAATCGTCGGCTCACGGCATCAGACGTGGTCAATGCCGGACAGCGTGTTCCTGAGGCGCTGGTGCACGTCCTCGTAGACTTCCGGATGCTCCTCCACCGGCCGGTCGACCAGCCCGGCCAGTTGGGCCGAGATCTCGCTGGCGATACCGGGCGCCGGCGAGTTCTCCGGTTCGGTGACCGCTGCCTGTCCCGACGGTTCGGTCGACGCCCCCGGCACGTCAGTCACTGCTCGGGGTCCTCGGCAGGCGTCGCGGAGCGCCTGGACGCGTCGACGTCGACCGCTGCTGGCGGCTGAGCCAAGGTTGTCGGCGCGGCGGTCTCGGCGGGCGAGATCTTCGGCGGTGCGGCTTTCTTGGCCGTCACCTTCTTCGTCGGTGCTGCCTTCTTTGCCGTCACCTTTTTCGCCGGTACGGCTTTCTTGGCCACGCTTTTCTTCCCGATGCCAGATTTCTCGGCCAGCGCCTTGTTCTTCTTCCCCGGCGGTACCTGCTTGGCTGCGCCTGCCTGATCGGCACTCGACTCGCTCACCGGTGTGGTCGGAGGTGGCACTTCTGGAGCCTGCTCGTCAGCCGAAACCGGCCCTGTGTTGGATACTGCTGCCCCGAGCGGTACGCCATCGCCCCCCGCCTGCGACGCGCGCGGCGGGAGGACTGCCGGCGGTTCCGCGCGGTGCCCGGGAGGCGGTGCGCCGGTGGGCTGGGACTGGGCAACATCAGCACCTCCCCGGGCCCGCTGTACGGACGCCGGAACATACTCGCCGATGATGGCGACGCTCGCCCGGCCCAGCACCCGCAGGCCACGTATCGCCTCTTGCACCGTCCCCCTCACGATCCCCGTGACGGCACCTAGTCGGTCTCTCACCACGGTCCCCCCTTCTGTGAATCGGAATCCGGACCTCTCGACCGTCCGGACATCGCGAGGTTAGCCCGCCGCGAGCCCCAATCGGGTGAGCGCCCCACTTGCGGCGTTGTCACCGGCCACCGTATGGGTGGTCCCTACGTCCCAGGCCAGTACGGCGACGGCTCGCAGTGCCGCACAGTCCACGGCGGCCTGCTCTGAGGCCGGCGCGGCAGCGGCACTGCCACCGTCTCGTGCCCAGGTCAGATGCAGCGAGCCGTCACGTTCCTGGACCAGCCAGTTCTCGCAGCGCGCGAGGCCATCGGAGCGCTCGATGCCCGGCTGCGACAGGAGAATCCCACCCAGATCGGCGCCAAGGTAGGTCGGCCGCTGAGCCGGCGGTGCGGCCAGCAGATCCGCTGCCCGGGCGACTCCGGTCAGCACCAACAGGCTGGGCACGTCGGCCCGTTGCGCACCCTCGATGTCCGTGTCGAGTCGGTCTCCGACGACGAGTGGCCGTCGGGCACCCGTCCGCAGCACGCATTCGGTGTGCATGGCCGGCTCCGGTTTGCCCGCCACGACCGGCGTGCCTCCCGTCGTCTGGGCGACGACCTGGACGAAGCTCCCGTTGCCCGGTAGCGGTCCACGCGGAGAGGGCAGCGTGGAGTCGGTGTTGGTCGCCACCCAGAATGCGCCCGCCCGTACCGCGACGCAGGCCTCGGCGAGCATCGACCAGGACAGTTCCGGGTTGTACCCCTGCACCACCCCAAGGGGCTGGTCGGCCGCCGACCACACCGCCCGCAAGCCGACATTTTCGACTTCGGCCGCAAGAGCGGCCGTGCCGACGACCAGAACCGGTGAACCTGTGGCCAGCCGGCTCGCGAGGACCCGACTCGCTGCTTGCGAGGACGTGATGACCTCGTCGTCGAGCGTGGGGATCCCCAGGTGCCGCAGATGTTCACCAACCTCGTGGGGCGTGCGCGAAGCGTTGTTGGTGACATACCCGAACCGCATACCCGATTCGGTCGCTGTGGCGATGATCTTCGCAACGTCCGGTACGGCATCGGCCCCTACGTAGACGACACCGTCGAGATCGAGCAGGCCGACGTCGTGCTGGTCGACGAGTGGCCGGTCAGTTGCCTGCAGCGCCTGCCTCGTCATGCCATGCGGCCGGGCGAGGGTGCTGGCGCGTTGGCTGGGGTGGTGGCAGCCGGAATGATCTCGCGTAGCCAGCCGAGCACACAGCTGATCAGGTCCGCCCGCGTGAGGGCGGACGTACGGGGGCTGCCGCGGCGTACGGCGAACTCGTGGTCGGCATCGATCACCGCCGCGACTCGGCAGCTATCGGGCAACTCGGTGAAATCCGCAGCGACGCCGAACGGGTCGCGATCACCTTGCACGACCAGGGTCGGCACTCCAGTGGCCTGGAGCTCCGGAAGCCGGGATTGCTCGGGCCGCCAGGGGGGATGCAGGGGAAAGGCCAGTGCGAGGCAGCCAAGTGCCCCGGCCGAGACTGCCGTACGGCAGGCGACTCTGGCTCCGGCACTGCGCCCGCCGACGACCAATGGGGTAGCAAGCTCGAGCTGAGCCAGGACGTCGAACCAGCCCTCGTCAAGCACGGCGGCGCGGGCGGCGACCTTCCGGCCGGCCACTCGCCAGGGCTGTTCGACCCGGATGACCTGGATTCCGGCGGCCGGCAGATCGTGGGCCAGCCAACCCAGGTCACGAGCCTGGGCGCCGCCACCGGCGCCGTGCCCGAGAACCAAGGTCGTCCATGCCCGTTCGGCGGGCGAGCGGAGCAGGCGGGCCGGCCCATGGCGGGTGGGCACCAGGCTCCGCTCGAGCACTGCCTGTGCGGCCATACACCCTCACCTGTCCGGTTCAGCCGTTGGAGAGCCAGCGCGCCGGGTACACCGGACGGCTTGGCGCACGCTGGCGCTGTGCAGAAACGTATAGCAGCCTCACCGTGCCTGAGGTCCGTGACTAACCTCCGGGAGGTGGCAGCCGCGCGTCCGGAGCTCTCCCCCCGTGCGGACCGGCTCGAGCTGTTTCCGTTCGTGGCCACGCGTTACCGCGATCCTGAACGCCTGTCTGCGCTGACCTCGCTCGCCTACGACCTGATCGCCCCCGATGAGCGCGAGAATCTGGCTCAGGCCGACGAGCACAGCATCGTGCACCTGACCCTGCCGACGTTCGGTGCCGACGATGCCCAGCGCCGGCTCTACGCCTGGCGGCGAGACGGCGTCCTGGTTCCTGATTCCGCCCCGGCGTTGTTCGTCTACGACCTGGCCGAGACCGGCGGTGCACCCGATCGGTTATCAACCCGAGGTTGGGTGGGCTCGGTCACTCTCGTCCAGCCGGGCTCACCGGCGATCTCGCCGCACGAGGCGACGATGCCGGCGCCGGTGGCCGACCGGTTACGCCTGCTCGCGGCGACCAAGGCCAATCTCGAACCGATCGTGCTGACCCACGACGGCGACCCGGCGGTCTCCGACGAGCTCGCGCACTCCTACGTCGCGGCCGCTGAGCCGATCATCGATCTGCGCGACGATGCGGGGGTTCGGCATCGGCTCTGGCGGGTTGTCGAACGCGAGCACATCGAGGCCGTGCGCACCGACTTCACCGGGCGTCGGGCCGTCATCGCCGATGGGCATCACCGGTACAAGAGCTACCTGGACTACCAGGCCCTGCAACACGCCACGGCCGCCGGCGCGGGACCCTGGGACCGTGGGCTGGCCCTGCTCGTACCGACGCAGACACATGGACCACAGGTCCGGGCCATTCACCGCGTGGTTCCAGACCTTCCGCTGAACCGAGCCGTGCAGGCAGCCGGCGGCACCTTCCGGGTCTCTTCGATGGCGCCACTCAGCGCCGCCGAGGCCGACGACCTGCTGAACACCGCACAGTCGACCATCGTGTTACTGACCGACGGCACCGACTGGGTGACCTTGACCGACCCTGACCGAGGACCGTTGCTGGCCGGCACCCCGACCGCACTCGCGGCAGCATGGCGCAATCTGGACATCGCCCTGGTCGACGCGGGCTTGATCGAAGGCAGGTGGGCCGCATCGGGCACGGTTGTGCTGCGGCACTCCACCGCAGCGGCGCTCGAGACGGCCAGAGACCGGTCGGGTGTGGCCGTCCTGGTCAGGCCCACCGCCGCCGCGACCGTCCTGGACCTCGCGGCCCGTGGAGTCCTGATGCCGCGCAAGTCGACCTTCTTCGTGCCGAAGCCGCGCACGGGTCTGGTCATGCGCTGCTTCGTCGACGAGGCCGACAACCCGGCCGCGGCTGGCTAGTCGACCGGACATCCGGGCGCGCTCAGGCGGCTCCGGTGGTCACCGGAGATCGTCGCGGCTTCGTGGCCGGGGCCCGAGAGACCCGACGCACCGTACGCACATCAACCTCGTACGCGCTGCGCGTGGCGGCCCCGTCGCGCCAGAATCGGCGGTGCAGCGCACCGTGTACCTCGAAGACATCACCGGCCGCCCAGCCGGCCGCGGCTTTGACGGTCGCAGCGCGGTAGCTGGTGCATTCGATGGAATCGGTGTTCTGTCGGCGGACTGCCGCAGGTGGTCGCCGTACGACCAGCCGGAAGCTCACCGCGGCGTCGCCGCTGGGCATTGTCTTGTGCACCGGCTCCTCGGCCAAGCGGCCGATCAGATGCACGTCGTTGGTGTCGATGACGGCCAGACTCATGGTGTCCCCGGATCTCTCCTCCGCGAGGCCCCGGATGGGCACCGCGACTACCGGGTAAGCCTGCGAGATCCGGGTCACGCTCGGGTGCTGATCTGAACAGTTGTGGATTCAGCGGGCGGCTG
>JACCUM010000195.1 GCA_013811805.1 Geodermatophilaceae bacterium
TGATGGGCGACCTGCTCCGCTGGTGGACCGCCGGCCAGACCGTCGGCGTGGGCACGGTGATCGCGACCTGGCGGTCTGCGCCCCGGCCGGCGGGTGCCTCGATGTTGGTGGGGCCGGACGGTACGGCGGTGGGCAGTGTTTCCGGCGGGTGCGTCGAGGGCGCGGTGTACGAGGAGGCCGTCGGCTCGGTGAAGTCCGGCGAGGTACTCCTACGTCGGTACGGCGTGAGCGACGACGATGCATTCGCGGTCGGGCTCACCTGCGGCGGGATCCTCGACGTCTTCGTGGAGCCGGTGTCCCAGAAGACCTTTCCGGAACTGGCCGATGTCGCCAGCTCGATCTCCTCCGGAGAGCCGGTAGCCGTGGTGACCTGTGTGGCCGGTCCAGAGGACCGGATCGGCAAGCGGCTGGTGCTCTGGAACGACCGGGCCTCGGGCACCCTGGGCTTGGAGCGCCTGGACGAGGCGGTTGCCGGCGACGTGCGCGGGCTGCTCGCTGCTGGCCGTACGGCGACTGTCCACTATGGACACGACGGCGAGCGACGAGGAGACGATCTCACGCTCTTCGTCGCGTCGTACGCACCGCCGGCCCGCATGGTCGTTTTCGGTGCGATCGACTTCGCCGCAGCCGTCGCGCGAGTCGGTGCCTTCCTCGGGTACCGAGTCACGGTCTGCGATGCCCGCCCGATCTTTGCCACTCCCAAGCGCTTTCCCGATGCCGACGAGGTGATCGTGGATTGGCCGCACCGCTATCTGAAGGCGGAAGTCGACGCGGGCCGGATCGACGAGCGGACCGTCCTGTGCGTGTTGACCCACGATCCGAAGTTCGACGTACCGGTGCTCGAACTTGCCCTGCAGTTGCCGGTTGCCTACGTCGGCGCAATGGGATCCCGACGTACCCACGAGGACCGGCTCGAGCGGCTGAAGGAGGCGGGGGTCGGCGAAAAAGAGCTCGAGCGGCTTTCCTCGCCGGTCGGGCTGGACCTGGGGGCGCGGACACCGGAGGAAACTGCGATCTCGATCGCCGCCGAGATCATCGCCGGCCGCTGGGGTGGGTCCGGTCAGCGGCTTGCCGAAGGCGCCGGCCCGATCCACGACTCCGCCCCACGCTGACGCCCGCCTGATCAGTGCCCGTCGGCCCACAACCGTAAGGAGAACCTGATGAGCCTTCCGAAGATCGTGTCGCCGGACGAGTGGATAGCCGCCCGTAAGGCATTCCTCGCCAAGGAGAAGGCAGCCACGAAGCAGCGGGACGCGCTCAACGCCGAGCGGCGCGAGCTGCCCATGGTCGAGGTCGAGAAGGACTACGAGTTCGACGGCCCTGACGGCAAGGTGTCGCTACTCGACCTGTTCGAGGGTCGCAAGCAGTTGATCGTCTACCACTTCATGTTCCATCCGGACTGGGAGGACGGGTGCCCGAGCTGTACCGCTGGCACCGACGAGATCTCGCCAGGGTTCCTGGACCATCTGCGTACGAGAGACACTAGCTATGCGATTGTCTCCCGAGCGCCTCTGGAAAAGCTCGAGCGGTGGAAAGCCAAGCGGGGCTGGGACATCCCGTGGTACTCGTCGAATGACGGCGATTTCAGTTACGACTTCGGCGCCACGATCGACGCTTCGCGCGGTTACGACGACTTCAACTTCCGTAGCCTCGACGAGTACGCCGAGATGGGCCAGGAAAGTATGAAGACCTCCGAGCAGCCCTACGACATGCCGGGCCGCACCTGCTTCCTCCAGGTCGATGGCCGCGTGTTCCGCACGTACTCCCATTACGCCCGAGGCCTCGAGTCAACCGGCGGCTGCTATTACTTCCTTGACCTGACTGCGCTTGGCCGCCAGGAGGATTGGGAAGAGCCGAAGGGCCGCACCGAGTCGGCCAGAAGCAACATCCCGGACTTCGCCTCCTAGCCGCGCGCGCCCGGGCTCGAATCGAGTCAGGGGCCCCCAGCAACGCTAGGTACATAGCAAACTTCCCCTGATCAGGGTCCGAGCAACCGGTCCAGCAGGATCTCCAGTGCGGCTTCGCCCGCCGCGAGTGCGGCATTGCGGTCCTCGGCGCGGGCGATCAGCAGGGCGGCCTCGCCAA
>JACCUM010000209.1 GCA_013811805.1 Geodermatophilaceae bacterium
ACAGCTCCGAGGGCTCCATGGCCCAACTCAACCCGACCAGCGATACTGACACCACCGCCGCGATCGACAGCGGCGCGTAGACATCGAAGATCAACCCTCAAACCCCACCACTCCGCGGGGCACTGCCGGTATCGGCACACTCGTGAGCGGGAATGAAACGGGCCAGCAGAACGATGTTCATAGTGCGATGAACGTTCCGAACCTCACTCAGATGCCCCAACTCCTCCGGCCCAGTCCCGCTGAGCCGCCACGTGACCAGCCGATCACGGTGACCGTCGCCCGCACTGTGCTGCCGGACAACCAGCAGGCCTTCGAGGACTGGGCGGGCGGCATTCAGGCGCGGATGTCGGATTACCCCGGTCACCTCGGCTCGACGATGCTCAGCCCCGGACCGGGGGAGGACGAGTACCACATCGTCTACCGCTTCGCCGACGCGCAGACCCTGCACGACTGGGAGGGCTCCGAGGAACGCGCCCAGTGGTTGGCCAAGCTGGAGGAAATGGTCGAGAGCGAGCGCATCGCCCATGTCACCGGTCTGGAAACCTGGTTCAGCCTTCCCGACCGCGCAGACCAAGGACCGCCGCGCTGGAAGATGGTCGCGGTCACCAGCACGGTCATCTTTGCCCTGCAGTTACCGATCCAGGCTTACCTACTCTCCGTCCTGCTAGACTGGCCGCTCGTCCTACGGGCCGCAATCATGGCGGTGGCGATGACCCTGCTGATGACCTACATCGTCATGCCGCGAGTCACCAGGCTCCTGCGGCGCTGGCTATACCCGAATGCCGACCAAGCCGCGATCACCACAGCCGACGTGGGCGATGACCGCGCCGCGTCTGCTGAGTCAACACAGAAGTCAGTCGTGCGCTTCTGGGAACAGGTCGGCCAAGCGCAGCCGGGTCGAGCCGCCGCGCGGGACCGGACTCTGGCCGGCCTCGAGGTTCTGGCCTCACCCTCGCGCTGACCAGAGTCGTTGCCTGCATTCCGGCGGTTCGCTACCCCAACGGGCTGTTGCGGGGCGTCTTAGTGGCGGTTCGCTACACAACCGGCCCTGCGCGTGGATCATGGCCGGCGCAACCGCAGGCCACGTGGGGTCACCGCGAAGCCGGCCCGCTCCAGGGCCCGGGTCATCGGCGAGTCCTCTATCGCGGGGGCACCGTCGCTGCGCTGTACCGTCAGCCGGCCTAGTGCTCCTCGCTTCGCCCCGTTGGCCAGTGCGGTCGCTGCTTCGGCCAGCGTGTCCGGATCATCGGTGAACGTGAGCAGGGATCGGCCGCCACGTTCAACGTAGAGCACCAGCGCACCGTTTACGAGGACGACCACCCCACCGGCCTTGCGGCCCGGCCGGTGCCCGCCCTCTCGCGCCGGCCAGGGTAAGGCCGCACCGTACGGATTGGCCGGATCTGCTGCTGCCAGCAGCACCGCACCGGAGCCCTTGCCGTCACTGGGGCCGGTGATCCCCCGAAGGCGGTCGACCGCGCCGATCGAGCCGAACTGTGCGGCTCCGAGCGACTCGATGAAGTACCCACGTCGCAGCCGACCACTTTCCTCCATCGCGCGCAGGACCGGATAGAGCGTGGCGAAAGCGCCCGGCATCTCGTCCACACCCGAGGCGCTGCGAGTCAACACCCCATGGCGTTCGACCAGACTCTCGGCCCGTGCGTGAACCCGGCGGGTGGGGTCCGGGTCCCGCTCGGGGACTGTCGACCAGCGACCGCCGACCTGCGGCGGCCCGGACCGTGACGGCATCCGGGCTCGACCGGGACGGGCACCACGGCCGTACCGGGGCTTGACTCGGGTCGCTTGCCGGTGGGTGCCGCGTCCGGCCAAGGTTGTCCGCAGTGGCGTCAACGTGTCGTTGGTCAGTACACCGGCCCAGACGAGATCCCAGAGTGCGGTCACCACCTCGGCGTCGTCGGTGCTGCCCACGGCCGTGACCAGGTCACGGAAGAACATCGCTCGCCCGTCGGCGAGCGCGCTCAGCACGGCGAGTGCCAGATCGGAGTCGACGGGTAGAGCCTCCGGAAGCAGGAGGGGCGCCAGATCGGCCGGAACCAGAGTGAGCCAGCCATCCGAGCCCGGCAGCCCACCCGCACCGGTCCACAGCACCTCACCCGCACTGGTGAGTTCGTCCAACATCGAGGGCTGGTAGTCGCGCACCCGCGCCGGGAGGACCAGGGTCTCCAGCGCCGATGCCGGGACGAGCGCCCCAGCGAGTTGCTCCACAACGGTGAGCACACCGTCCACACCGGACAGTCGCGGGCCGACACCCTGCCAGAGCGGCAGGAATCGCCCGAACGTCTGCGGCTCGACCGGCTCGACTTCCTTGCGCAGGGCGGCCAACGAGCGCCGGCGGATCATCCGCAGGACGTCGGTGTCGCACCATTCCAGCCCGGTTCCTTGCGGCCGGAACTCGCCACTGGTGATCCGGCCGCTACCCGACAGCCGGCTCAGCGTCGCGTTGACGACGGCGACCCCCAGCCCAAGACGCCCGGCGCAGTGCTCGGCATGGAACGGCCCGTGCGTACGGGCGAAGCGGCCGACGAGATCACCGACCGGGTCTGCTACGGGCTCGGTGAAGACCTCGGGTACGCCGACCGGCAGCGCCACACCCAGTGCGTCGCGCAGTCGCCCGGCGTCCTCGATCGCCGCGAAGCGGTCCTCACCGGCTATCCGGACCGGCAGGATTCGGCGCGCCGCGACCAATTCTTCCAACCAAGCATCCGCGATCCCGCGAGCGGCGGCCTCGTCACTGCGCAGATCACCAACCAGCCGGAAGAGGTCAGCAGCGCCGTCCAGGTCCCGCGGATGCCGGTCGGGTGGTAGCCGCTGCACTTCGTTCTCGACCTCCAACAGCGAGGTCAGGTCGAGCAGTTCACGGAGCTCGGCTTGACCGAGCAGTTCGGCCAGCAGCGTGTTGTCCAATGCCAACGCCTGGGCGCGTCGCTCGGCCAGCGGTGCGTCGCCGTCGTATATGAAGGCGCCGACATAGCCGAACAGCAATGATTGCGCGAACGGCGAAGCGTTCTGCGTCTCCACGTCGACAACCCGGATCCGACGCGATGTGATGTCCCGCATCAAGGTGACCAGGCCGGCCACGTCGTACACGTCCTGAAGGCATTCGCGTACGGTCTCGAGCACGATCGGAAACGACCCGTAATCACTTGCCACCCCAAGCAATTGAGCGGCGCGTTGGCGTTGCTGCCAGAGCGGGGTGCGGCGTCGCGGGTCACGGCGGGGCAGCAGCAGCGCCCGGGCGGCGCACTCGCGGAATCGGGAGGCGAACAGCGCCGACCCCCCGACCTCGGCGGTGACCGCCGCCTCCACGTCATCCGGGTCGAGCAGGATCAACGTGGCCGATGGCGCTTCTCCGGTCGTGTCCGGCAGTCGCAACACGATCCCGTCGTCGGAGTGCATGGCCACGACGTCGGTACCTAGTTGCTCGCGCAACCGAGCGGTCAGGACGAGCGCCCACGGGGCATTGACCGGCGCCCCGAACGGGGAGTGCACGACCAGTCGCCAGTCGCCGAGTTCGTCGCGGAAGCGCTCGACCACCATCGTGCGGTCATCAGGTAGGTGGCCCGTCGCCTCGGTCTGGTCGCGGAGGTAGGCGAGCAGGTTGTCGGTCGCCCAGGCGTCCAGCCCGGCCTCGCCCAGCCGGCCGCGGGCCCGGTCCTGTGCGCCGTCGCGCTGGTTGCCGACCTCGCGGAGAAACGCCCCGACGGCGCGGCCGAGCTCCAGCGGACGTCCGGGTGCGTCCCCGTGCCAGAACGGCATCTTCCCCGGCTGCCCAGGTGCGGGACTGACCAGGACCCGATCGTGGGTGATGTCCTCGATCCGCCATGAAGAGGAGCCGAGCAGGAACACGTCGCCGTTGCGGGACTCGTAGACCATCTCCTCGTCGAGTTCGCCGACCCGGCGGCCCACCATCCCTGGTTCGCCGACCAGGAACACGCCAAACATCCCGCGGTCGGGGATCGTGCCGCCGCTGGTCACCGCCAGTCGCTGCGCCCCGGCCCGGGCGGTGACCGTGTCGGTGACCCGGTCCCAGGTGACCCGCGGGCGGAGTTCGGCGAAGGCGTCGGAGGGATACCTGCCGGCGAGCATGTCCAGAACTGCGTGCAGCGCCGATTCCGGGAGCCCGGCGTATGGCGCAGCTCGCCGTACGAGGGCTCCGATTTCGTCGACGGTCAGCGGGCCGAGCGCCACCATCGCGACGATCTGCTGGGCAAGCACGTCCAACGGATTGCGCAGATACCGCAGCGATTCGATCTGGCCGGCCTGCATCCGTTCGGCCACAACCGCCGTCTGGAGCAGGTCGCCGCGGAACTTCGGGAACAGCACGCCACTGCTCACCGCCCCCACCTGGTGCCCGGCCCGCCCGACCCGCTGCAGCCCCGACGCGACCGTGGGCGGAGACTCCACTTGGATCACCAGGTCGACGGCGCCCATGTCGATGCCGAGTTCCAGGCTCGAGGTGGCGACGACGGCGGGCAGCCGGCCGGACTTGAGCGCCTCCTCCACCACGGCCCGCTGCTCACGGGAGACCGAGCCGTGGTGGGCCGCCGCTACCGGGATGAAACCGGCCGGTTTGGCAGCGCCGATCCCGGCTTGGGCCATCAGTTGAGTCGGCATCTGTTGCGGATCGTCGACCTCGATGCCGGCCCGGGTGGCGGCCAGTTCGTTGAGCCGGGAGGTCAGTCGCTCGGCCAGCCGCCGGGAGTTGACGAACACGATCGTGCTGCGATGGGCCTCGACCAGATCGAGGACACGTTCCTCGACGTGCGGCCAGATGCTCGTACGAGGCTGCGAGCCGGCCGCCGATCCGGCGAGTTCGCCGGTCTCGGCGCCGAGTTCGGCGAGATCCTCGACCGGGACGACGACCGACAGCTCGACCTGCTTGTCCACCGGCGGAGCCACCACCTGGACCGGTCGACCGCCGGCGAGGAAGGTCGCCACCTCGTCGATCGGCCGCACGGTCGCCGACAGGCCGATCCGCTGCGCCGGTAGGTCGAGCAGATCGTCCAGGCGCTCGAGGGACAGCGCCAGGTGCGTGCCGCGCTTGCTCGGCAGCACCGCATGGACCTCGTCGAGGATCACCGTTGTGACCGCGCGCAAGGCTTCCCGAGCGCTGCTGGTCAAGATCAAGAACAGCGACTCGGGGGTGGTGATGAGGATGTCCGCGCCGTGCCTGGCAAAGGCGCGTCGCTGCTCGGGCGCGGTGTCTCCGGATCGAATGGCGACCTCGATGCCCGGCGGTGCCTCCCCGAGCCGAGCCGCGGCTTGACCGATGCCGGCCAACGGAGCTCGCAGGTTGCGTTCGACGTCCACGGCCAACGCTTTGAGGGGGGAGATGTAGAGCACCCGACACCGGGCCTCCGGGACGGGCGGCGGGTCAGACCGCGCGCCGCGGTGGCGCGCCACCCGTGGGGGAAGCGGATGACTGGTGAGTTGGTCGATCGACCAGAGGAACGCTGCAAGAGTCTTGCCTGAACCGGTCGGGGCCACCACCAGGGTGTGCGCCCCCCCGGAGATCGACTCCCACGCAGCGATCTGTGCGCTGGTCGGAGCCGCGAACGCGCCGCGAAACCAGGCACGGGTGGCTGGTCCGAACCGATCCAGAGAACTCACCTGGTCATCCTCGCCCAGAGATCGGACAACGGGTCGGCCAGTCCTTCACGTGCGCAAGACACGGGGAAGGGTCACAATCTGTTGGTGAGCAGTTCTTCGACTCCTACCCGGCCTCGTTCCAGCCGGCGCCGTGGTCTGCGTACGGTCTTGTTCTTGGGACTGGCCGTCGTGTTGAGCGGTTGTCTCAAGTACGACCTGACCCTGGTCGTCAGCGAGGACGACACGTTGGACGGCACGTTGATCGTCGCCGTGGCTCGTGAGTTCGCGGTGGGGCAGGACATCTTCGGGCGGTCCGGGGAGCTGACCCCCTCACAGGGGTCGGTCACCAAGGAGGCCTACGAGGACGCCGACTACGTGGGCACCAGGTATGCCATCAGCGGAGTTCCGATCTCGGAGATCGACGCGCTGTCCTCCGACAGCAACACCCGGTTCGCGCTCACCCACGAAGGCGATGAGTACCTTCTCGATGCCAGTCTGGATTTCAATCTCGCCGGCCCCGACACGGTGCCGACCGACAACAGCTTCACCGCAATGGTGTCGATGACCTTTCCTGGGGCGGTCATCGAGTCCAACGGCGCGATCCAGGGCAACACTGTCGTCTGGGCGCAGTTGCGTCCGGACGCCGACAACACGCTGACCGCACGGGCCAGTGCTATCGCCAATGGTGAGGCCGGTACTGCCTCGGACTCCGGCATCGCTTGGTGGATATGGGCGCTCGGTGGCCTCGGCTTGCTCCTCGTGGCCGCCCTTGTGACCGTCCTTCTTCTGGGTCGGCGTCGAGCGGCCACGGCAGCCCGGGCAGCTGAGGCAGAGGCGGCCACCCACGGAGAGCCGGGACAGCCGGGACGGTACGACGAGTACGGGACCTGGGTGCCCCAGGCGGGCTATGGGCAGGAGAGCGGCTACTACGACTCAGGCCAAGGCGACGGGTACGGCTCGTACTACGGCACGCCGGAGGGCACGTACGGTGACACATACTCCGGCGAGGCGTATCCGCACCACTCGTACGGGGGGAGCTACGGCACGTCGTCCGGCGAGGCCTACGGCGGTCCTCCGGGAACGCGGCCGTACCCGCAGGTCGGCCCACCGCACGGCGACAACTCCGGGCAGACGGTAGTCGGCGCTCCAGACAGCTCTGCGCCGCATGGATGGTCACCTAGGCCGCCTACTTAGTGCTAGCCGACGGTTACCCGGCGGTAGGAACGGGTTCGCCCGCTGGCACACTCGAGGTCATGAAAAGCACGTTGTACGACGTCGAGCACACCGCTTTCCGGAAGATGACCCGCGGCTTCCTGGCCAGGTACGTCGTGCCCTTCCACGATCAATGGGAATCAGACGGGATCGTCGACCGGGACATCTGGACACAGGCCGGCCAACAGGGACTGCTCGGGACCGACGTCGACGCTGCCTACGGCGGCGGGGGCGTACGAGATTTCCGGTACAACGCGGTCGTCGGCGAGGAGCTCGTCCGGATCGGCGCGAGCGGGGTCGGTTTCGGTGTGCACAACGACGTCGTCGCTCCGTACCTGACGAGCCTGACCACCGAGGAGCAGAAGCAGCGGTGGCTACCCGGATTCTGCTCGGGCGAGATCATCACTGCGATCGCGATGAGCGAGCCCTCGGCAGGCAGTGACCTGCAGGGCATCATGACCACGGCC
>JACCUM010000210.1 GCA_013811805.1 Geodermatophilaceae bacterium
TGGAGCGGAAGGTCATGGTCGGGTGGGTCTCGACCTCGAAGAAGTCCTTGCTGCGGATATGGGCGTCACGTTGCTCGTTGTTGGTGTTGAACGACGCCAGGTCGATCTCGGCGGTGACCGAGGACTGGTTGATGTCCGGACTGGTCACGAGCGTGCCGGAGAACGTCCGGAAGTGGCCACGAACCTTGCTGACCATCATGTGCTTGACGGTGAAGGACACGTCGGAGTGCACGGGGTCGATGGTCCAGGTGCCAGCGACATAGCCGGGGATCGCGGTTTCCGTCATGCTGGTCATGGTTTCTCCTGTCGCTAGGAACTTCCCACATCGCGTAGGTGTCGGAAGACTGACGAAGTAGGAAGATAGTTGAACGTTGAATTATTCCGCGTGAAAGGAACAAGTTTGTGAGTCGTAGCGCCACGATCCAGGCGCCAGTGCAACCGCACTGGCTCGACGAGCAGGAGCAACTCGCCTGGCGCAGCTATCTGGCTGCCTCCCGGGCGATCGAGGAGGCCATCCAGGGTCAACTCCAACGTGACGCCGACATCCCGCATATCTATTACGAGATCCTCGTACGGCTGTCCGAGGCACCGGACCGGATGCTGCGGATGAGTGACCTGGCCGAACGGTCACTCTCGTCGCGCAGCCGCCTGTCGCATGCGGTCAGCCGGCTCGAGGAGCGCGGATGGATCACTCGCCGGGCTAGCCCGGACGACGGCCGAGGGATGCTGGCCAGTCTCACCGAGCAGGGCATGGCCGCGGTCGTGAAAATCGCGCCCGGTCACGTCAATGCGGTTCGCGAACAGATCTTTGACCGGTTGACACCCGAACAGGTCAAGCAGCTGCAGGAGATCGGCGAGGCTATCGTCGGCGGACCGGTCAACTTCTGATGTCCACCGCCTACTCGACTGGCTGACGAGCATGGCAAGGATCAAGGTGTACACCGAGGCCACGGACCGCAGGGCATTCGCCTGCGCCCTGGATTGGCCGGGTTGGGCCAGAGCAGCCAAGACCGAGGAACTCGCTCTGGCGGCTCTGACCGGCTACGCACAGCGGTACGAACCCGTCGCCGCGGCCGCCGGTATTCGCTGGCCTGCGGCACTGGACTTCGAGGTTGTGGAACGCTTGGAGGGCTCGGGAAGCACCGAGTTCGGCGTTCTGGACAAGCCGCCCAAGGCCGACTCCGACCCGATCACCGCGCTGAAGGCCGGTCGCCAGGCCGCCTTGCTACAGGCCAGCTGGGAACTCCTCGACGACATCGCGGCACATGCCCCGGCCGCCCTGCGCAAGGGACCGCGCGGTGGCGGCCGCGATCGGGACAAGGTCGTCGAACATGTGATCGCGTCCGAGGCCGGCTACGCCCGCCAGATCGGCATCCGCCAGGACCCCAAGTCCTCGGACCTGTCCCCCGCCGCTGTCCGCAGCCGACGCGCGCAGATCCTCACTGTGCTGTCGTCGGCCTCGGACGGTTCGCCGCTGATCTCGAAGGGGTGGCCGCTGCGCTACGCCGTACGGCGCTTCGCCTGGCACGTCCTGGACCATGCCTGGGAGATCGAGGACAAGAGCGAGTAGGGCTGCTCTGCTCGGGCCGTCAACGGCCGGGCCGTCACGCGCGCAGGAACGCCACGACGTCGTCTTCGACGCTGTCCAACAGCACGAGCCCATGATCTTGCCCGGGCACGATCCGCAGCGTGCTGGGCCGACCTGCGGCACTCAGCGCCTCGTGCAACGCCTGCGCTTGCTCGACCGGCACGATCTCGGCATCGGAATTGATGATCAGGAAAGGCGGAGAGGTGGCCGAGATGTTGTGCACCGGGGACGCGGCCCGCATCTGCTGGTCGGTGCAGTCAGCCAGGCGGCACCCGAGATAGACCGGAATGGTCTTTCCGGTCCGCTCGCGCGCCGACAGCGTCAAGTTTTCTTGCACGATCACGACGAAGTCCATCGGCCCCGACATGGCGACAATGCTGCGGATGGCGCCGGGCCGGGATGCGTTGATCTGCGGTCCGGCCAGCGAGACCAGCTGAGCGCCGGAGGACCCTCCAACCAGGCGGACGCCAGTGTCATCGGCGCCGTAGCGCGCCCCATTGTCGATCACCCAGGCCACCGCCGCGGCCACGTCCTGGGTCTGCATCGGCTCACCGGGTCGGCCCTCTCCGGCAAGCCGATAGTTGATGCTGAACACGGCAAATCCGCGCGCCTGAAGCGTCGCCGAGCTCTGCCGGATCTCGGGCAACGTCTTGTCGCCACGGGTCCAGCCGCCCCCGTGGACGACGACGACAGCCGGGGAGGGGTTGGCTGCTGGATAGACGTCGAGTTGCTGCAAGGGATCGCCGCCGTAGGCGACGTCGATGACCGGGGGCCGGGCAATCGGCGGTGAGTCCGCCACTCCCCCGACCGCCACCAGCACGATCAGGCCGAGGCCGACCGCCCAGCGACGCATAGACGGCCATCGTGCCATAGGTGGAGGTCCGGGATCGACGCTTCGCCTGGCCCGTCCAGGATCATGCCTGGGAGATCGAGGACAGGAGCCACACATGAGCGACGACATCAACCCGACTGACGAGGCTGGGCGAAGGGTCGGCCCCTGGAGAGAGGTCTTCACCGATGGCTCGGTCAGCGGCACCGGCAACTACGCCGCCGACCAGAGGAACGGCTCCTGGGTCTTCTACTTCCGCAATGGCAGACACAAGGCCATCGTCGAGTACGCGCAGGAACGTGGGAGTACCACGACCGGGATGGGACGCTGACCCGGACCAGCCGGCACCAAGACTGAGTGGTAAGGCTTCGTTGCCCACAATGGGGCCGTACACAAGAAGAAGCCGTGCCCGGGGTCGGGCACGGCATCGTCTCGGGTGGAGGTGCCGGGAATCGAACCCGGGTCCTTCGTTGACTTGACAGGGCTTCTCCGTGCGCAGTTCACATCGTCTCTACTCGGCCCCACCGATCTTGCGAACTAGTCGGTGTGACAGGCCCAGTTGCTGTTTGGTGTCCCGTACGCCCCCGCAACCGGGTCGTACGGTGATCCTCCTGGCGACGCCAGGGTCCGGGCCGGAGGCGCTCCCGGTCTGACGGACTTCAGACCCGCTTAGGCAGCGAGTGCGAAGTCGCGCTGACTGTTGTCGGCGCTTGATTTTTTTGCAACGCGTGGTTAACGAGCTCATCGTTGCCTTCCTCGGCCCGCTTCCCCTGCCTCGACGAACGAAGTCGAGACCATTCACCCCCTGTGTAGTTATGTACTCACTCTAACGTGCCGGGCCTGGCAAGGATTCCGGTTTCGCCGCGTCGGCCGCTTCCGGACGCTCGTTGGCCGACTCGTCCGAGACCCGGACGTACCCGCCGCCGAGGTAAGCCTGCTGCACCCGCTCGTCGTCGAGCAAGGCCGTCGGCTCGCCCTCCATGAGCACGCTGCCACGGTCCATGACGTACGCGTGGTCGGCGATCTTGAATGCGGCCCGGACGTTCTGTTCGACCAGCAGTATCCCCAGTCCCTCGTCGGAGCGAAGCCGGGCCAGAGTTGCGAAGATCTCCCGGATCACTCGGGGAGCCAGGCCCAGGCTCGGCTCGTCGAGGATCAGCACTGACGGCCGGGCCATCAGCCCGCGCCCCACGGCCAGCATTTGCTGCTCGCCACCGGACAGGGTCCCCGCAGGTTGGCCGAGTCGCTCGGCCAGATGCGGGAAGTACTCGACCACCTGGGCACGACGCTGCGCCAGCGCGGTCCTGTCGCGGCGGCGGGTCCAGGCGCCGAGAGTCAGATTGTCCGCGACCGTCAGGGACGGGAAGACCAGCCGATTTTCCGGAACGTGTGCCAGTCCGGCCGCGGCGATCGACTCCGCACCCAGGCGGGTCACGTCCCGATCCCCCAGCCGGATTGTGCCGGCACTGGCCCGCAGCAGCCCGGAAACTGCGCGCAGCAGCGTGGTCTTACCCGCGCCGTTCGCGCCGACGACCGCGGCTATCGACCCGGGTTCCACGGCGACACTCACCCCGTGCAGCACTTCCAGCCGCCCGTATCCGGCGTACAGGTCACGGATCTGAAGGCTCATCGGGCCCCCTTGGCGTCCTCGGCCGCCAATTCTTGTACTGCCGAGGCTGCCTCCGGATCGTCGTCCTCCACGCCGAGGTAGGCGGCAAGAACGGCGGGGTCGGTACGGATCTCGTCGGG
>JACCUM010000212.1 GCA_013811805.1 Geodermatophilaceae bacterium
TCGCCGTACACCCTGGACACCGCCGTGCTTGCCGACCTCGGAGACATCGCCAGAGCCCGGGGGATCCGGCTGCATCCGCACGGTGCCGAGCAGTCCGACGAGGTGGCCTTTGTCGCCGACGGCACCGGAATGTTCGCCGACTGGGCCACGATCGGCGGATTGGGACTCGCGCTGCTCGACGGCGGGTCGGGTCGCACACCGATCGCCGAGTTGGACAGCGTCCGACTGCTCGGTGCGGATTCGCACATCGCCCACGGCGTGCACGCCGATGCCGCGGATCGGGCCCTGCTCCGGGACCGGGGTACTGCGGTGGCCCTGTGCCCGCGATCCAACCAGCGGTTGGACTGCGGCCAGGCACCTGTTGCGGCCTACCGAGCGGAGGGCAACGTGGTGGGCATCGGTACGGACTCGCTGAGTTCCTCGCCTTCGCTTGATCTGCTCGACGAAGTACAGGCGGTACGCGCCCTGGCCGTGTCCCAGAGCTCGGCTGAGGATGGGTTGGACCGCTGGTTGGTCGAGGCCATGACTCTCGGCGGCGCAGCCGCTCTGGGCCGCAACGACATTGGCCGGCTCGAACCAGGGGCCCGTGCGGACCTGGCCGCATTCGACGTACCCGCGGACGATCCGTACGCAGCTATAGTGGCCGAGGGCGCGGGCAGGTGCATGGCAACCCTGGTGGCCGGCGATCTGCGCTACGACTCAGGCAAGGGAGCGCGCTGACTGCTCAGCCGGGCAACAGCAGCGCGACCGCCTCCAGATGATGGGTCATCGGGAAGAGGTCGAAGGCCCGCAGGCCGGCCAGGCGGTACCCGCCCTCCCGGAGCGTTGCGACATCGCGCGCCAGCGCCGCCGGATCACACGCCACGTACACCAGCCGGGCTCCGGAGTCGGCCAGCGCCTGGCAGACGGTTCGACCGGCACCGGCGCGTGGCGGATCGAGCACGATCACGTCTGGTCGATCCCGGCCAACCTCGGCTCGGATCAGGTGCGCGTCCACGTGCCCGACTCGCGCACCCGCCCACGATGTCGGGGCGAGGTTGACCTCGGCGTCGGCGACGGCGGTGCTACTGGACTCGATGCAGATCACGGACCCGTTGGGACCGACCTCCTCGGCGAGGACTCCACCGAACAGCCCGACTCCGGCATAGAGATCGAGGACCCGCTCTCCCGGTTGTACGGCCGCGGCGGCGCGGACCGCCTCGACCAGCGCGTCGGCAGCAGCCGGGTGGATCTGCCAGAAACCGCCGCTGCTGACCTGCCAGGTGCGGCCGGCTGCCTGCTCGCGGAGCTTCTTGGCTCCACCGCTGGACCGGACCCGCCCACGCCGGTCGAGTTGACGCACGGCGGTACGACCGTAGGAGTCGGCTGCGACCTCGATGCCGCCGGCGCCTGGCCAGCGGCGGTTCAGGACCCGGCTGTCCAGGACCGGGTTCGTGGTGATCGGGCAGTCTGCGATCGGCAGGACCCGGTGCGAACGGTGTGGATGCATTCCGATCCGGCCACGGCGGTCAACCGCGAAGCCGGCCCGAGTGCGCCAGCGCAGGGTGCCGCCGGGCACCTCCTCGACAGCCAGATCGACCGGCAGTTCGGACTCGTCCAGCTCACCCAGCCTCAGCAACTGCTCGCGTAGGACGTCGGCTTTGAGCACGCGCTGGGCCTGATGGTCGACGTGCTGCCAGTCGCAGCCACCACACTTGCCCGGGCCGGCGACCGGACAGGGAGCCGGCACGCGTGCAGCCGAACCCTGATGGATCTCGACCGCATCGGCGCGGCAGTACCCCGCGTGGCGGTCCTCGGTCACCTGGACGGTGACCTGCTCACCCGGAAGGGCATGCCGTACGAACACGACCCGACCCTCGTGACGAGCCACGCAGTGCCCGCCGTGGGCCACCGGCCCGACTTCGACGTCGAAACGACGTCCCAACCAGGTCGCGACGGCCGGCGAACCGTTGTCCGGCCCGGTCTCGGCACCCTCCCGACCGGCAGCCGGGGGTGCGGATGTCTGAGTGTCTGCTTGTTCGGCGGGGCTGCTCACGCTCCCAGCGTCTCACTCGCCGCGATAGGTACCGAAGCTGAACAGATTGCCCTCTGGGTCGCGGACGGTGAATCCACGCGAGCCGTAGTCCGCCTCTTCCATCTCCCGGGTGATCTCGGCACCGCCGGCGACCGCCCGCTCGTACACCGCATCCGGGTCGTCGGTGATCACGTACACCGAGCCCGCACCGACGGCATTGGACGAGAACTCGCTGTCCTCTCGCCCGGCCGAGCCGAACATGACCCCACCGCCCTCGGGCCAGCGGGCCTCGGCATGCACGACGACATCCTCGGAGTCGCCCGAGTACAGCGCGGTCTCCTCGAATCCGAGGACGTCCACGAGAAACCGCATCCCGGCGCGGGCGTCGGCATAGTTCAGGCAGGGCCAGATGAATTTCTGTGCTTGTTCGTCAGCCATGCCCAGAGGATGCCGTGAGTTCGAAACCGGAGGCTTGTACGAACGGGAGCTCGGCGGCCATCCAGGCGGAGGGCGTCAGACCCGCCAGTTCGCGCCACTCCCGGGTCAGGTGTGCTTGATCGGCATAGCCGCATTCGACGGCGATCTGGGCAAGGCCCGAGCGTGCCGGACGGGTCAGCGCGGTGTGGGAGCGATCGAAGCGGATCACCCTTCCCGCGGTTTTCGGACTCAGGCCCAGCTCTGTGCGGAAGCGCTCGCCGAGATGCCGCCTGCTCCAACCGACGTGACGGGCAAGCTGGTTGACCGGGACGCGGCCGCCTGTGCGTACGAGGGTGGTCCAGGCCTGGGCCACCTCTGGCCGTGGCGCCCAGGCGCGTTCGGAGTGCGCGCCGAGAACCCGGTCGATTGCGGCGAACCTCGACGTCCAGTCCGGCGCCTCGCGGACCCGATCGAGCAGCTCACTACCCCGCGTCCCGAGCACGTCCCGGATGTCGTAGATCCCGCTGGCCAAAACCCCCGCCGGGTGCCCGAGGAGTGCTCCGGCCGCCCAGGGCGTCAGCTCGACGTGGATGCCGTACTGGACCCGGTCCGCGGCGATCGTCACGGGCCCGGCATGCAGGCCGCTGATCAGTCCGGGAAACGCCTGGGGCGTTGCTGTCGGATCCGGCATGGACAGCACCGTGACCGGGTCCGCGAGGCTGATGATCAGGGTCATCGAACGCGACGGCAGGCCCTGATGGGTCCCGCTGGCCAGCCGATCCTGCCGATAGCCGACGTAGCGATCCACGTACGGCGACAGCTCCGCCGAGGGTCTCCGGAGGACCATCTCGACGGCGCTGCCGCGCGTATCCACTTCCTTCTGTGTCACAGCCCGAGCGTAGGGGCACCTACCGACTGAACACCGCTTCGATCTCGAGATCCACCAATGTTCCGATCAGGAACCGAGGCGCCTTGACGCCGTAGTGGCGGCGGTCCAACCGACCGGTCACGCGGACGCGGGCGGTGTCGTCCGAGGGCTGCTCGACGGTCACGTGGAGAGTGATCTCGCGGGTCGTGCCCTTCGCGGTCAACAGACCATTGACCGCCCAACCGTCTTCGAGCACGACGACCTCAGTGGCACGGAAGGTCAGCTGTGGGTGATTGTCCAGGTCCAACAGACCCGGCTTGCGGAGGTCGGAATCGCGTTTGGCGTGCCCGGTGTCGATCGAGGCGATGTCGAGAACGGCGTGCACATCACGCACGCTTCCGTTCTCACCGACCTCGAAGTGCGCCGACGCCACGGGAATCGTGCCGCTGACGCGCTTGCCGAGGTTGCCGACGCTGAAGCCGGCCATGGTCGGGCCGGCCAGGTTCCACGTACCGACTGCTTGTTGCAGGACGGCGGCAGAAGAGCCAGAAAAAGGGGGCATCACGAACTCCTTCGCAGAGATTTGGGCAGGGGGTCAAACAGGGATTGGGGTCGTTTGGGAGGTGGCGGCCAGCACCCAGGCCAACTGCGTGCGGTCCGGGCCGCTCAGGTGAGCCGGATCCTCGCCCGGCAGCAACTCGGTCGACATGATCGCCCGCTGCGAATCCTCGATGGCCCGTAGCGAGGTAGTCAGGGCAACGACCACCGAGGATCCGTCTGGGTTGCGGCCGGCGAAGGCACCCAGATTGCCCGGAATGCCTCGTACCGCCGGGGAGATTCGGTCCCGGTTCGCCCGGTCGATCGCGTCAGCCTCGATCTGCGGCCGCGGGTCGAAATAGACGATCTGTCCATACGCCGGGCTTTCCTCGACGCTGTCACTGCCGTGGAAGCTGCCGGTGACGTAGTCCTGACCGCCGGCGGTGATCGACGAGACGTTCGGGTGCCCGCCGGACTCCCACACGGATACCAGGACCGGCTGCTGCTGGTCCATCGGCCGCAGCGCGTACGCCGCGACGAGGCCGGGCTGCTGCACCGCGGTGATGGCATCCTCGGGACCGACGTCCAGTGGGGTGATTCTGATGTGCATGGTGTCCTCCTTGTTGGGTGTGGAGGCCACCTTTCGGTGCGCGGTCGCTCAGGTCGTCGGTACCAGTACGGATACTCAGTACGGATTCCGCGGGCTGAAGCCCGATACTGCCCAGGTGAGCGCTACGGCCTTCGGCGCCGCCCGCTTCGTCGGGCGGGCACGGGAGCTGGACGAGCTGGGTAACTGGTTGGCCCAGGCGCGGGCCGGACGCGGCCGGTTGGGCGTGCTCCGCGGTGAGGCCGGTATCGGCAAGACCCGGTTGACCGAGGAACTGGCTGCTGACGCGGGCACTGCCGGAATTCCTACCGCCTGGGGCCGGTGTTCGGCCGATTCCGGCGCACCGGCGTTGTGGCCGCTGCGGCGCATCGTCGACCAGCTGCCCGGGAACCACGAGCAGTTTCGCGCCAGTGATAGCGACGGTTTCGGCAGCTCCCCCGAAGGCCTGGCGGCCGTGCGGTTCGCGCAATGCGTCTGGCTGGCCGACGCAATCGTGGCTGCCGCGAAGCCGGACGGCTTGCTGGTCATCGTCGAAGACCTGCACTGGGCCGACTCAGCGACGATCAGCGCATTGAGTCACCTGGCAGCTGAGCTGAGCCGCTCACGAGCGCTGGTCGTGGTCACCGCCCGGCTTGCAGCCCCATCCGAGTCCGACCCTCTTGCTGCCCTGATCGAGCGTCCGGGGGTGGACCAACGCAAGCTGTCGGGTCTGGGGCGCAGCGAGATCACCGAATACCTCAGCGGGGTTGGCGGCGGTCCGGTGGATGAGCGCTACGCCGACCTCGTGCTGAGGCAAACTGCTGGCAACTGTCTGTACGTCAGTGCGGTGGCCCGTCTGTTGACCGAGCGAGTCTCGCTGCGTACATACGACGCCGCCGAGTCGATGGCCGCCCTGACCGGCCGGTCGGAGTTGCTCGACCTGAGCCGAGAGCCGATGCGCCGGGTCTCCGCGCAATGCCGGGAAATCGTCGAATTCGCAAGTGTCGCGGGCGAGGAGTTCGACATCCTCGAACTCTCCATGGCCCTGAAGTTGCCGACGGACACAGTGCTGGCGAGGGTCGACGAGGCCGAACTTGGCGGACTGTTGACCCGCCCTGTCGACACCCCCGGCGCCGCCCGGTTCGTTCATGCTCTGGTCCGCGACGGCGTCTACGACAGCGTCGACCACGCTGCCCGATCGCGTGCCCATCGTGCCCTGGCTGCGGCGATCGAGGCCGACGATCTCGGCCTCGACCGGATCGGCGCCATCGCCAGCCACCTCACTCGAGGTGCCGCCTCACCGGCTGACCACGTGCACGCGGCGGCGTCCGCGCGCCGGGCGGGACAGAAATCGCTGTCAGAACGCGCCTACGCCGAGGCGGCCGGCCAGTTCGGATCGGCCTTGTACAGCTTGGCACTTGCTGGCGGCGCATCCTCGACGGAGCGGGCCGAGATCCTGCTCGACCTGGCCTTTGCCGAATACCGCTCGGGAACTTTCGGCGCCGCTCTCGAACACAGCGCGCAGGCTGCGGACCTGGCTGAAGCGCAGGACCGGTGGGATCTGCTTGCGCGCGCCGCCCTGCTGGTCGACGGCGTAGACCTCGGCGGCGTCTCCATCGTTCCGTTGTGCGGCCGGGCCCTCGCCCTGCTGCCCGACTCGGAGCTGTCATTGAGGGCTCAGTTGGAGGCGCGGCTGGCATATGCGGCGGCCGAGCGAGGTGAGCTCGGTCGGGCCGACTCAATGTCGGCCGAGGCACTGGCCCTGGCCGAGCAGACCGCGGACCCAGCCGCACTCGTCGCCGCGTTACGGGCAAGGCATCTGGCCCTGGCTGGTCCTGGGCACGCGGTCGAGCGGCTGGAACTCGGAGCGCGGGCCATCGAGCTAGCCGAACGAGGCGAGCCGCTGGCAGCGCTGTGGGGTCGAGTGTGGCGGATCGATGCTGCCTTCGAGCTCGGTGATCTCGTTGACGTCGACCAGGAGCTCGCCGCGTTGGCTGGGCTTTCCGCGGAGCTGCGCTTCCCGTTGGCCCGCTGGCATCTCCTTCGTCTGCTGGCAGCGCGGGAGGCCCTGGTCGGGCGATTCACTCTCGCCGAAGAGCGGGCCCGCGCTGCGCGGGACCTGGCCGGGGCTCTCCAGGATCCGAGCGTCGAGGGCCTCTACGGCGCGTTTCAACTCTGCCTGAACTACACCCGAGCCAACTCAGGGGATGACCGCGGCCCGGAGGACGAACTCAGCGGCTTCCTCGAGAACGCCGCACAGGTCCAGATGCCGATCGCGGACGCGACGATTGCCGCGTCACTGATCTGCGCCGGCGACTCAGATGAGGCCGCGCGGCTGGCGCGCCGCCTGACCGGCGAAGCCGGCGACTGGCCCATGGACGGCCGTTGGATCGCAACCGTGGCGATGCTGGCCAACGTGGTCTCGGACGTCGGCGACGAGGAGTCCGCCGAACGGCTGTATCCAATGCTGGAGCCGTTCGGGAACCTGAGCATTGCCGGCGGCGCAGGCACTGTCGCTTGTGAGGGTTCGGTTTCGCGATTGCTTGGCCGACTCGCGGCCACCCACGGCCACTTTGACGTCGCCGCATCCGACCTCAGCCACGCGATCACCTTCGAGGATGCGATGGGCGCCCGACCTTTCGCCGCCATGAGCCGGATGTACCTCGCCAGCGTTCTGCACAAGCGAGGCGGGGCCCTGGACCACGCGGCCGCAGCGCAGTCGGCACGTACGGCGTTGGCTGCCATGCAGAGGATGGACATGCCGGGCCGGGTGGCTCAGTGCAGGAAGATCCTGGCCGCGATTGAGGCCGACGTTTTCAAGCGGATCGCCCTGACGCCGCGAGAGCACGAGATCGTCGGGCACGTCGCTGAGGGGTTGTCCAACCGGCAGATCGCCGAGCAACTGTTCGTCTCGGAGCGAACCGTGGAGACGCACGTTAGCCACGTGCTGACCAAACTCGGGGGTAGCAAGCGGAAGGACATCGCTAACTGGGCGGTGGCCGGAGGCATGAAAAGCGGAAGCGACAGGGGTAATCGGGCGGCACACTGAGCCGCGTGGATGACCACCGAACCGGCGAGATCCTGTTGACGACGCCGCGACTGATCCTGCGGAGCTGGCGACCCGACGATCTGGCGACCTTTGCTGCGCTCAACGCCGATCCGGAGGTGATGCGCTACCTCGGCAATGTTCTCAGCACAGAGCAGGCAACCGAGCTGGCCGACGCCATCCAGCAGCGGTTCCTGAAGCGGGGATTCGGGATGCTGCCAGTCGAACGGCGCGCGGACGGTGCCTTCCTCGGGATCTGCGGCATCAACGACACCCACTGGTATCCCGACGAAGAGATCGGCTGGCGGTTTGCCCGCGGGCATTGGGGGCACGGGTACGCCACGGAGAGCGCAGCGGCGTGGATGGCCTGGGGCTTCACCGAGAGGGACTTTCCCCGGCTCATCTCAGTCGCCGACGTACCGAACCAGCGCAGTATCGCGGTGATGAAGCGACTGGGGATGACATACGACCACGAGGCCGAACTCGAGGAAGAGGGAGACCGATTCCAGGCGGTCATCCACTCGATCAGCGCCGAGCAGTGGCGAGCCGGACAGATCTAGGTTCGGTCGTCGGTCAGGCCACGGCGCACATCGCCGACAGCCGGCCGGGCGTCGCCGTCCTCCTCGATCCGGGCTGAGGACTCCAACTGCCACGGCACGTTGGTCACCATCACGCCCGGCTGGAACAGCAACCGGCCCTTCAGCCGCAACGCACTCTGGTTGTGCAGCAACTGTTCCCACCAGCGCCCGACGACGTACTCGGGGATGAATACGACGACGAGGTCTCGTGGCCCGCTGCGTCGGATGTCCCGTACGTAATCCAGTACGGGATGGGTGACCTCGCGGTACGGCGACTCGATCACCGTCAACGGCACAGGGATCTTCAGTCGGGTCCAATCCGCTTGTAGCCCGCGGGTTTCCTCGTCATCGACATTCACTGTCAATGCCGTCAGTGAGTCCGGGCGGGTTGCCCGGGCGAAGTTGAGGGCACGCAGTGTGGGCTTGTGCAGCTTCGAGACCAGCACAACGGCGTTGACCCGGCTCGGCAGCGTGGTGACGTCCTCGTCCGGGGTCAGCTGCTCGGACAGCCGGCTGTAGTGCCTGTGGATGCTGCGCATGATCAGGTAGATGATCGGCATCGCGATCAGGACGATGTAGGCCCCGCGGGAGAACTTCGTGACGACGACGATCAGCAGGACGACCGTCGTCAGCGAGCCGCCGATCGCATTGATCACCCGAGCGCGCTGCATCCGGCCCCGGGCCTGGGGATCGCGTTCTGACTTCAGCAGCCGGTTCGAATGCCGGACCATGCC
>JACCUM010000237.1 GCA_013811805.1 Geodermatophilaceae bacterium
GTCGGGTACCTCGAACCGCACATGGAGGCCTCTGACGACACCGGCGGCAAGGGCACGATCGTGCTGGCCACGGTCAAGGGCGACGTCCACGACATCGGCAAGAACCTGGTCGACATCATCCTGTCCAACAACGGGTACACGGTGGTCAATCTCGGTATCAAGCAGCCCATCGCGAGCATCGTCGATGCGGCGCAGGAGCACCGGGCGGACGCGATCGGGATGTCCGGGTTGCTGGTGAAATCGACCGTGATCATGAAGGAGAACCTGGAGGAGCTGAACTCCCGCGGCATCTCCGAGACCTATCCGGTGCTGCTCGGCGGAGCCGCGCTGACCCGCGCCTATGTGGAGCACGACCTGGCCGAGATGTACCACGGCGACGTGCACTACGCCCGGGACGCCTTTGAGGGCCTGCGGATGATGGACACCATCCTGGCCCGGCGACGCGGCACGGTCCCGAACTCGGCGATGCCCAGCGAGCCGAAGCAGGATCTTGCCGAGCAGCGCAAGGCCGAGCGCAAAGCCCGCCGGGAGCGGTCGCTGCGGATCGCGGCCGAACGCGCGGCCAATGCCGTCCCCGAGGAGCCGTTCGTCGGACGCTCGGACGTGGCCGCGGACAATCCGGTGCCGGAGCCGCCGTTCTGGGGCGCGCGGGTGGTCAAGGGGATCGCGTTGGCCGAGTACGCGTCGATGATCGACGAGCGGGCCACCTTCCTGGGGCAGTGGGGCCTGCGCGCTGCCCGTGGGGGCGAGGGACCGTCGTACGAGGAGCTGGTCGAGACCGAGGGCCGGCCGCGGTTGCGGTACTGGCTGGACCGATTCGCCACCGAGGGGGTCCTCGAGGCGGCGGTCGTGTACGGCTACTACCGCTGCGTCAGCGCCGGGGACGACCTCATCATCCTCGACGACTCCGGTGCCGAGCGGACCCGGTTCAGCTTCCCGCGGCAACGCCGTGAGCGTCGGCTGTGCATGTCGGACTTCTTCCGCCCCAAGGCCTTTGGTGAGGTTGACGTCATCGCCTTCGACATCGTCACGATGGGCAACCGGATCAGCGAGTATGCCAACGAACTGCTGGCCAAGAACGCCTATCGGGACTACCTGGAGGTGCACGGCCTGTCCGTGCAGCTGACCGAGGCGCTGGCCGAGCGATGGCATCAGCGGGTCCGCGGTGAGTTGCGTTTCGACGACGGTACGAACGCAGCGGCTGAGGATCCGGACGATCTGGAGTCGTTCTTCAAGCTGGGTTACCGGGGGGCTCGGTTCGCGTTCGGTTACCCGGCCTGCCCGAACCTGGAGGACCAGCAACAGCTCGTCGGCCTGCTCGAACCCGGACAGATCGGGGTCGAGCTGTCCGAGGAGTTCCAACTGCACCCAGAGCAGTCCACGTCGGCCATGATCGTGCACCATCCCGAGGCGAAGTACTTCAACGCTCGATGAGCGCCCCGGGTTCTGGCGGTTTTGACGGAAACCGCCAGGAAAGGTTACTGCCGGCGGCGGTGCTCTTCGACCTCGACGGCACGCTGGTCGACAGCGAGCCGTTGTGGTTCGAGGCCGAGACGATGTTGGTCGGGGAGTACGGCCAGGACTGGGGGCCGGCGCAGGCCCGGCATCTGGTGGGTTGGTCGCTCTGGGATTCTGCGACTTACCTGCGCGAGCAGATCGGCGTAGACCTTCCTAACGCGGCGATCATCGACCGGATGCAGTCTCATGTCGTGGCCGGTGTGGCGAAGGCTCCTCCGTGGCGGCCGGGTGCGAAGGCCCTGCTGGCCGAGGTGCGTGCGGCTGGCGTGCCCACCGCGCTGGTGACGATGTCCTATCGGCAGATGACCGACACCATCGTGCGGGCCCTACCCGTCGGGTCGTTCGACACCGTCGTGAGCGGTGAGCAGGTCAGTCGAGGGAAGCCGTATCCCGACCCGTACCTGCTGGCCGCGGACCGGCTCGGTGTCTGCGCCACGGACTGCGTGGCGATCGAGGACTCGGTGACCGGAGCGACGTCGGCGCGGGATGCGGGCTGCGCGGTCGTGGTCGTACCGGCCGCTGCTTCGGTCGAGGGTTTGACCGGGGTGATCCTCCGGGAGAGCCTGCTCGGAATATCACTGGCCGGGCTGGCCGAACTCGTGCAGGAGCATCGGGCTGGCTTGGCCGAGCTCCGTTCGGTTCAGTCCGGCTCGGGCGCGGGGTCGTCCTCCGGGATCGCCGCAACGGGATAGGCCGGGGGCGTGCCGCCCCAGGCTGGGCAGAGCGCCTGATAGTCACACCACGAGCACAAGCGGCTGGGGCTGGGCCGGAACTCCTGCTTGTCGATACTCGCCTGGATCGCGGCCCAGATCGCCCGCAGGGTGCGTTCAAAACGGTCGAGCTCGTCGGCGTCGGGTGCATACCTGAGCATGTCCTTGTCGCCGAGGTAGAGCAGCCGAAGTTGACGCGGCACGACTCCCCGGGTCCGGTAGAGCACCAAGGCGTAGAACTTCATCTGGAACAGCGCCTTGGCCTCGAAGGCCTCCCGCGGAGTTACGCCGGTCTTGTAATCCACAACTCGCAGATCGCCGTCGGCGGTCGCGTCCAGCCGGTCGATGATCCCGCGCAACACCGGGCCGTCGCCGAGATCGAACTCCACCATGAGCTCGCGGCCGATCGGTTGGATCCGGGTCGGATCCTCCAGGGTGAAGTAGGAGTCGAGCAGACCGGCGGCCGAGGTGAGCCAGCGCCCGATCAGGTCGTCGTCGGTGTTCCCGGAGGTCTCCTGGTCGGTCTGCGTGTCCAAGGTCGGGTCTATCGCTGCTGTGCTGGCGGGATCCGCGACACCCTTGGCGGTGGCAGCGTCGGCGGCGGCCCGGGCACGGAGTTCGGTGACGATCTCCTGGAGCTCCGGCTCGGCCTCGAGCAGCTTCGCCCATTCGGCGGGCACCAGGGCTTTGGCCTCGTCGGCCGTACGACCGGCGGCGGGCAGGTCGTAGAGCCGCTCGAGCACGGCGTGGACGAGGGTGCCTTTGGCCGCGGCCGCCGAGGGGCGCTGGGGGAGCCGGTCGATCGTTCGAAGGCGGTAGAGCAGTGGGCAGGACTTGAAGTCCGCAGCCCGTGAGGGCGACAGCGACCGGGTCCGGGCATCGGCACTGAACGGCGCTGTCTGAATGGTCACCTCCGCAGGGTAGGCGCGGCCACTGACAGTCGGCGGATCTGACAGGCGGTGCACGCGGCCTGAGTGCCGAGGAGCTCGGATCGGATCCCACGCCGACTCAGCCATCCTGCGCCGGCCGACCGTAAGTGCCGTAGATCGCGGTGGGCCGGGCGGTGTGCAGGGCCCAGTAGCGGTCTCCGAAGGACCAGTGCCACCATTCGGTCGGGTAGTTGACCAGCCCAGCCGCACCCAGGGCCCGAGTGAGGATGTCTCGGTTTGCTCGCGCGGTACGGCTGATATTCGATGCCACGGTGTAGCACCCGTTGTCGCTGGCTTCCGGGCTGGCGTTCACCGGGGTACCCATGTCGAGCTCGTCGCCCTCCTTCGTGCAGAGAGTGAGGTCGATCGCTGCGCCAGCGGAATGTGGAGCGACGTCGGGCGGCGAGACATACCGGCTGGCCAGCTGGCACAGAGTGTCCGCATCGAGATCAGGTCGGGTCACGGCGAGCTGCTCGCGATACGCGGTGAAATAACGCGCCTGTAGATCCGGTGGTCGGTAACCCTCGATGTGAAGCAGATACAGCCCCTCGGGTAGAAGGCTGGCAGCGTGGGCGAGTCGGGTGACCAGGCCGGCACGCAGAAGAAGCCAGTGACCCCAGGCATCGGCCTTGCGCCGGTCGATCTTCAGGAAGGCGCGATTGCGCACGTCGACGAGTGGCTCGCCGCAGTCTTCGACGGGAATGTCGGTCACCCGGGGGTCGGCCATCAAGACGATCTCGGTCACGCCGGCCAGTCTGTCAACAGGGACGCAGGACCGCGGGGCCAATGGGGAACTGCGCCAGATGCCTCGCGCCGAGGTGCTCGTAGGATCTCCCCGGTGTCTGCACCCCCGGTCGAGCCGCCTCCCGAGCCGCCCGCCGATCAACGGCACTTCGCGGTGGGGGATCGGGTCCAGCTGACCGACCCGAAGGGCCGGCTGCACACCCTCGTCCTGGAACCGGGCAAGTCGTTCCACACCCACCGTGGCGCGATCTCGCACGACGACCTGATCGGGTACGACGAGGGCCGCGTGGTGATGTCCACCTCGGGAACTGGCTACCTGGCTCTGCGACCGTTGCTAGCCGACTATGTGCTGTCCATGCCGCGCGGCGCCCAGGTCATCTACCCCAAGGACAGCGCCCAGATCTTGATGATGGGTGACATTCATCCGGGGGCGCGCGTGTTGGAGGCCGGTGCCGGCTCGGGAGCCCTGACCTGCTCGCTGCTGCGCGCCGTCGGCCCGACCGGAACGGTGATCTCCTATGAGCGGCGCGAAGAGTTCGCCGAAGTGGCACGTGCGAACGTGATCCGGTTCTTCGGCATGGAACCGCCGTGCTGGGACCTTCGCTACGGCGATCTCGTCGAGATTGCCGAAACCCAGGAACCAGACGTGGACCGAGTGATCCTGGACATGCTCGAGCCGTGGCAGATGCTGCCGGCGATCGGCACCGTGTTACGTCCCGGGGGAGTGCTGATCGGGTACGTGGCCACGGTCACCCAGCTCTCGACGCTGGTCGAGGCGATTCGAGCCGAGGGCTCCTATGCCGAGCCGTCGGCCACCGAGACCCTCCTGCGCCCCTGGCACGTGGTCGGACTTGCCGTACGCCCCGAGCACCGGATGGTCGGCCACACGGCGTTCCTGATCATCGCCCGACGGCTGGCTGCTGGGACGGTGCTACCTACCCGGCAGCGCCGGGCAACCGGCGCCAACCGGATGCGCGCCAAATAGCGCGTCCATTTCTCGCAACGCACCCGAACCCAATCGTGAGCACTGTGGGGGTGGAGTCCAGCTGGATCTGGGTCGCTCACGATCACGAGGATGGGCCGTCAGCGGGTGATCTTGGGGAGCACGTCGCGGCCGAAGGTCTCGATCCACTCCTTCTGGTTGCGCCCGACGTTGTGCAGGTACACCCGGTCGAAGCCGAGATCGACGAACCTCTGGATGTAGGCGCGGTGCACGTCCGGATCGGCAGAGATGACCATCCGCCCTTCGAAGTCCTCCGGCCGGACCAGCTTGGCCATCTGCTCGAAGTCCAGCGGTGAACGGATGTCGGCTTTCGGGAACTTCATCCCGCCGTTGGGCCACTCTGTCATCGCATTGGTCAGCGCCTGCTCGTCGGTGTGAGCCCAACTCATGTGCAGCTGAAGAACTTTGGGCATCGAGTCTGGATCCTTCCCGGCCTCCTTCGCACCATCGGCGAACTTTGCGAACAGTCCCTCGATCTTTTCGAGCGGGGCGCCGACGGTGATGATCCCGTCGGCGAACTTTCCGGTCTTCTTCGCGTTGATCGGCCCGGCGGTGGCCACCAGGATCGGCGGCGCCTTCTCTGGCATGGTCCACAACCGCGTCGTCTCCAGCTTGAAGAACTCGCCGTCGTGCTTGATGTCCTTACCCGCCGCGGAGGCCGTGAACAGCTTGTTGATCACCTCGATGGCCTCGAACATTCGCCGGGATCGTTCGCCGGCCTCGGGCCAGTAACCGGCGATGATGTGTTCATTGAGGGCCTCACCGGAGCCGACGCCCAGCCAGGACCGGCCCGGATACATCGATTCCAGGGTGGCCGCGGCCTGAGCGATCAGCGCCGGATGGAAGCGGAACGAGGGACAGGTCACTCCTGGGCCGAAGTCACCGGCCGTACGCTCGCCGACCGCTGCGAGCACCGACCACACAAAGGACGCCTGTCCCTGCTGGGGCACCCAGGGCTGAAAATGGTCGGCGGCCATGCAGCCGGAGAATCCGTGCTCCTCGGCCAGGGCGGTGAGCTCCACCGCCTCACCGGGCGCGAACTGCTCCAACATCGCCGCATACCCGAACGTCAAGTCCCTTGACATCAGAGCCAGACACCTCCAGTGCAAGCCGATTCCCCGCGCGCGTCACATCGTTGCGACCCGAACCGTGTATACCCTGACTTCTCGGCAGGCCAATCCCGATGCCGAGAAGAGAACGTGGGTGGAGGTGACAGCCATGACGAACAGCGACGGGACACCGGCCTCGCGAGCACGCCGCGAAC
>JACCUM010000129.1 GCA_013811805.1 Geodermatophilaceae bacterium
ACATCGACAAGGTCTTCGCCGCCGACGAGTACTCCGTCGTCGGAATCGCCGGCACGGCCGGGATCGCCGGCGAACTGGTCCGGTTGTTCCAGGTCGAGTTGGAGCACTACGAGAAGATCGAGGGAACGACGCTGTCCTTGGACGGCAAGGCAAATCGGCTGGCTGCCATGATCCGCGGCAACCTCGGTGCGGCGATGCAGGGGCTTGCGGTCGTACCGCTGTTCGCCGGTGTGGACGTACGACCAGACCATGACCCAACCACCGACGAGGATGCCGTCGAGACCCCCTCCGCATCCCTTCCTGGCCGGATCTTCGGCTATGACGTCACCGGCGGACTGTACGAGGAGCGCGGCTACCACGCCGTGGGCTCCGGATCGTTGTTTGCCAAGGGCAGCCTCAAGAAGGTCTGGAACCAGCGAATGGGCCAGGACGACGTGGTCGGTGCCGTCGTCGAGGCGCTCTACGACGCTGCCGACGAGGACTCGGCTACCGGAGGTCCGGACATGGTGCGTGGGCTGATGCCGTCGGTCTTCGTGGTCACCGGCGACGGCACGCGGCGACTGGACGACGAGGAAGTGACCACCGTCGCGTCCCAGGTCATCTCGCAGCGACAGGAGCAAGCGCTATGACTCAGTGCCCCGCCGGCACCCCCCGCTCCGGTCTCCCACCCGACATCGTGCGCTTCGCGCACCGTGCGGTCCGCTCCTCCCTGGCTGGCGCTCGGTCGATGCTCCCGCCCTCTCGGCGAAACTCGCTGGCGCTCGCTGCGATCCTCACGGGGGGCACCGGCTCGTGACTCAGATGCCCTATTACGCATCGGCCGAGCAGGTCATGCGCGATCGCTCGGAGTACGCCCGCAAAGGCATCTCCCGCGGGCGTAGCGTGGCGGTACTGACCTATGCCGACGGCATCTTGTTCATCGCCGAGAACCCGAGCACGACGCTGCACAAGATCGGCGAGATCTACGACCGGATCGGATTTGCCGCCGTCGGGCGCTACAGCGAGTTCGAAACCCTGCGGCAGGCCGGAGTCCGGCTGGCCGACGTACGGGGGTACTCCTACAACCGGCGCGATGTCACCGGGCGGGTGCTGGCCAACGCGTATGCCCAAACCCTGGGGGCGATCTTCACCGAACAGATGAAGCCCTACGAGGTCGAGGTCTGTGTCGCCGATCTGGGGGACGAGCCGCGCCGGGACGAGCTCTACCGGCTGACCTTCGACGGGTCGGTCTTCGATGAACCCGACTTCGTGGTGATGGGGGGGCAGGCCGAGGCGGTCAGTTCGGCGCTGCGTTCGGGCTTCCAAGCCAGGTTGCCACTGGCCGATGCACTCGTCATCGGCGCCTCCGCGTTGGCCACCGGGGCCGCCGCCTCGAACGGCAATGCTGGGAAAACCGGTACGCCCGCTGCCGCGCTGCCTCCGCAGAAACTCGAGGTCGCGGTCCTGGACCGCAACCGGACCAAGCGGACGTTCCGCCGGATCAGCGGAGCCGCACTGCGGGACCTCCTCGGGGACCAGGACGCTCCAGAGCCTGAACCGGTCGAGCCGGCCACACCGTCGGACACCGGCGAGGCGTCGAGCGGCTCAACGGCATGACGCCGGGTCGAGCCTAGGCTGGGCCCGTGGACCGGCGGATCTTCGGAATCGAGACCGAGTACGGCGTCACCTGCACGTTCCGAGGTCAGCGTCGGCTCTCGCCCGACGAGGTCGCTCGCTATCTCTTCCGCCGGGTGGTGTCATGGGGCCGGTCCTCGAACGTGTTTCTGCGCAACGGCGCGCGGCTCTACCTCGACGTCGGATCACACCCGGAGTACGCAACCCCAGAGTGCGACAACCTCCGAGAACTGGTCATCCACGACCGGGCGGGGGAGCGGATCCTCGAAGGACTACTCGTCGACGCCGAGGCCCGCCTGCACGAGGAGGGCGTGACCGGCGACATCTACCTGTTCAAGAACAACACCGACTCCGCCGGCAACTCCTACGGCTGCCATGAGAACTACCTAGTCGGCCGGCAGGGCGAGTTCAGCCGACTGGCCGATGTGCTCATCCCGTTCCTCGTCAGCCGACAGCTGGTCTGCGGGGCCGGCAAGATCCAGCAGACCCCTCGCGGCGCGGTCTACTGCGTGAGCCAGCGTGCGGAGCACATCTGGGAGGGAGTCTCTTCAGCGACCACCCGTTCCCGGCCGATCATCAACACCCGCGACGAACCGCACGCCGATGCCGAGAAGTACCGCCGGCTACATGTCATCGTCGGCGACTCGAACATGAACGAGACGACCACGCTGCTCAAGGTCACGATCACCGACCTTGTACTGCGGATGGTCGAGGCCGGAGTCGTCTTGCGGGACATGACCCTGGAGAACCCGATTCGGGCCATCCGCGAGATCAGCCACGACATGAGCGGTCGACGTCGCGTCCGGCTGGCCAACGGGCGCGAACTGTCCGGGCTGGAGATCCAGAGCGAGTACCACTCCCGGTGCGCGGACTTCGTCGACAAAGAGGGTCTCGGCGGAGACCTGATCGACATGCTCGAGCTGTGGGTCCGCACGCTCAAAGCCATTGACTCCCAAGATCTCTCACTGATCGACAGGGAGATCGACTGGGCGACCAAGTATCAACTGATCGAACGTTACCGAGCCAGGCACGATCTGCCGTTGTCCAGTCCACGGATCGCCCAGCTGGACCTCGCCTATCACGACATCAACCGAGACCGTGGCCTCTACTACCTGCTCGACAAGCGCGGAGCGGTCAACCGGGTATCGACCGATCTCGAGGTCTTCACGGCCAAGAGCGTCCCGCCACAGACGACCCGGGCCCGGCTGCGCGGGGAGTTCATCCGGCGGGCGCAGGAGAAGCGGCGCGACTTCACCGTCGACTGGGTTCACCTCAAACTCAACGACCAGGCACAGCGCACTGTGCTGTGCAAAGACCCGTTCAAATCCGTCGACGACCGGGTGGACAAGCTCATCGCGAGCATGTGAGCCCTGCTTCACAGGACTACAGGGCGTCTCAGGCCCGCAGCAGCCCCGCGGCGTGCCGGCCGGCAGCGGCTGCGGCCATGAAGTACCACGGATCCTCGGTCAGCCTGCGTCCCATGGTGGACAGCGGTACCGGACTGGCGGTCAAGGCGTCGAGCAGTCCGACGTCGGAGACGTGCACGATCCGGTTACGTACGGGTTGCGCGGCAAGATCGTCCTGGACCTGATCGGCCAGCTCCGCCGGAAGGCCCTCCGGCACCACGAGGTCCATGCCGGCCAGCGCGACTCGCCCGAAGGCGGTCAGCGAATGGTGGGATACCCCTCGATGCCGGGACCTGGGATCGGCGGCACTGATCCGCAGCGCACCGACCGCATGCCCCTCCAGTAGGTGCACAGCGTTGGCGGTGTCCCCTGCAGCCACTCCCGAGAAGCCCCATGTCGTACCGGTTCCCAGGTTCCCTGGACCCTGGGTCACGATCGCGATATCTGCCTTCAGCACATGATGGGCGGCGAGCAGTCCGGTGTGGACGGTGACCGCCTCCAGATCACCACCGACCGCTTGACCGACCGTCACGGTGCCGACCAGGTGCTCGGCCAGCGCGGAGAGCGTCCGCGAGAACCAGGCAACCAGGGCTCCACCATCAGTCATCACGTACGCGACCGTGGCGTGTGGGCGGTCGAGGTGGATTCCAACGAGGATCGCCGGTAGCGCGGAATGCAGATCGGCGATCACCACCGGCATTCCGCCCAAGGACTCGGCATCACGCAACACCTGGTGATGCGGGGAGTCCTGCTCGTCGGCACCCAGCACTGTGGCCTGCGTCGGGAGGTAGCGGCCTTTCACGAGATGTCCGCCAGGTGCTGAATCGGCGGGCAGCCGGGACGGAATGGCAACAACGAGTGCGTACCCCCCCGTACCGAGCCCTAGGCGCTGCGCCGTCGTGTTCAACAGCACGTTGTCACCGGGTACCGGGCAACCGACGAGCCTGGGATATGCCAGTGCGCGCACCGACTCGCCCTCCACCAGCACCTGCAGCTCGAGTGCACCGTTCCATTCGCGACCGGTCGACGTCACCTCGCCGACGCGCCAAGCAATCACGGGGTGCGACGTTATCCGAGGGGGTCGACACGGGTTAGCGTTGCAGCGTGACGACCCGCCGTGCCGAGCGTTTGGTCAACCTCGTGATCTGCTTGCTGGCTACCCGTCATTACCTCCCCGCTGAGCAGATCCGAAGGGCCGTGCCCGGGTACGAGGCCGATGACGGGACAGACCGGGCCAAGGAAGCCTTCAAGCGAATGTTCGAGCGGGACAAGGCAGAGCTCCGCGAGATCGGGGTACCCCTGGAGACCGGTCGTACGTCGGCCTTCGACGACGAGGACGGGTACCGCATCGCCCGCGACGCCTATGAACTGCCGGCAATCTCACTGGCCGCCGACGAGGCTGCTGCGGTGGGCCTGGCCGCACGGCTATGGCACTCGGCTGCCTTGGCCGGCGCCGCCGAAGGCGCGCTGCACAAGCTTCGGGCCGCCGGGATCAGTCTCGACGAGAACGCAGCTGTACCCCTCGAGCCGCGACTGGACTCCGGGGAACCGGCCTTCGGCGCCTGCTTCGCCGCGGCAACCGAACGCCGAGAACTCCGCTTCGACTACCGACGTCCGGACGGCTCGGATCCGACTCAGCGCCGCATCCATCCCTGGGGAGTCGTGGCCAGACGCGGGCGGTGGTACGTCGCCGGCTTCGACCTGGCCCGGAAGGCACCACGGGCGTTCCGGCTCAGCCGCTTCGCCGGCCGGCCGAAAGCCGTTGGTCCGGCCGGCGCATTCGAGCGACCAGAGGACGTCGACCTGGTCGCCATGGTGGCCTCGGCTACACCGGCCAGCGAAGTCACCGCACGGATCCGGGTACGCCCGGGCTCGGCCGAGGGCTTGCGCCGCGCCGGAAAGGCCTCCGCCGATGATCCCGACTTGATCGAGATCCCGCTCACCGACCTGCACATGCTGGCCGACCGGGTCACCAGCTTCGGCGTGGATGCCGTCGTCGAGGAACCGGTAGCGCTGCGCGAGGCGGTCATCAGCCGGTTACGTCGCCTCGCCGCCATGACCGATCTCACGTCCGAGAATGGCGCACTGAGCGCGGCCGAGCGCAGCGAGCGAGGCTGGAAACAGCAATGAGCGCCAGTGCGGATCGGGTACCCCGCCTGCTGGCCCTGATTCCCTACCTGCAGGCCCATCCCGACATCGAGATCACCTCTGCAGCACATGATTTCGGCGTCAGCGCCGACGAACTGCGCGAGGACCTCAACCTGCTGTGGATGTGTGGCCTGCCTGGTCATGGTCCAGGAGATCTGATCGACCTGTCCTTCGACGATGACCACGTGGCGGTGACCTTCGATGCTGGGATGAGCCGCCCGCTGCGGCTGACCACCCACGAGGCGGTTGCGTTGATCGTTGCCTTACGGACTCTGGCTGCTACCCCTGGCCTGATCGAACAGGAGGCAGTCAGCCGGGCGCTGGCCAAGATCGAGGAGGCTTCCGGCGCCCAGGCCCAGGCGGCAGCAGCCGTCACCGTTTCCGTCGACGGGCAGGACGCTGCGCTGGCCGTCCTGCGGCGAGCGCTGCGGGCCGGTCAGGCGGTCCACCTGACCTACTACTCGGCGGGCCGGGACGCGCGCACCGAGCGCACAGTCGACCCGATGCGCTTGCTTCTCGTCGCCGGGCACTGGTATTTGGAGGCCTGGTGCCGCCGAGCCGAAGGCGTCCGGATGTTTCGCCTGGACCGGATCGAGGAACTCGATCAGCTCGACGAGCCGTCCCGTCCGCCACCTGAAGTCGCCCTTCGGGACATTTCCGGCGGACTGTTCCTGCCGTCACCGGAGGATGTCGAGGTCCGGGTCCGGTTGCTGCCGTGGGCACGGTGGGTGGCTGACTACTACCCCTGCCAGAGTGTGGTCGAGGACGGGGACGAACTGTTGGTAACGCTGCGCTCGAGCGAGACGACCTGGGTACGGCGGTTGGTGGCCGGGTTGGGCGGGGCCGCCCAGGTGCTCGACCCACCGGCCCTTGCAGCCGAGATCGCTCAAGACGCGCGACAGGCCTTGGCCGCCTACGGCATCTCTGCAGGCCAACAGGACGTACCCTAGGTTGGCCTCATGATGCTGGTCGTCTGGATCGTCGTCGGAGTCGGCGCGTTTTTCGTGTTGGCCGTCCTTGGGTATGGCCTGTTCGGCCATCTGACCCGGCTGCGAGGTGCGGCCAGCGATGCGCAGATCTCGGTAGCACCGCAGGTCGAGGACCTGACTCAAGGCATCCGTCGCGCGCAGACGTTACGAATGCAGAACGAAGCCGACAGGTCACGCGGCCA
>JACCUM010000259.1 GCA_013811805.1 Geodermatophilaceae bacterium
ACGCCGCAGGAGATCCAAGCGACCATCGAGGCTTCGGTCAGCGCGGAGATGTACACCCGGGACTACGCCGACGTCTTCGCCGGCGACGAGCGCTGGAAGTCGTTGCCGACACCTGAGGGCGATGTCTTTCAGTGGGACGACAACTCCACCTACGTACGGCGTCCGCCGTACTTCGAAGGAATGTCCGACCGGCCCTCCGATGTCCGCGACATCGCGGATGCCCGCATTCTTGCCGTGCTCGGCGACTCGGTCACCACCGACCACATTTCCCCGGCCGGGGCGATCCAATCCGACTCACCGGCCGGTGCCTACCTCACCGAACACGGAATCGCGAAGCGTGACTTCAACTCCTACGGTTCCAGGCGGGGCAATCACGAGGTGATGATTCGCGGGACGTTCGCCAACATCCGACTACGCAATCAGCTCGTCCCGGGACTGGAGGGCGGGTACACCGTCAACCACCTCACCGGGAAGCAGCAGACCATCTATGACGCGTCCTGCGTCTACGCCGAGGCCGAGACACCGTTGGTCGTCCTGGCCGGCAAAGAGTACGGATCGGGGTCGTCACGGGACTGGGCCGCCAAGGGGACGGCGCTGCTCGGCGTACGCGCCGTGATCGCCGAGTCCTACGAGCGGATCCACCGGTCGAACCTGATCGGCATGGGCGTGCTGCCCCTGCAGTACGCCGACGGTGACACTGCACACTCTTTGGGCCTGAAGGGTGATGAGAGTGTCTCGGTCACCGGCATCACGGCAATGAACGATGGTCCGGTGCCGCGTGAGGTGACGGTGCAGGCCGGCGACAGGGAGTTCAAGGCCCGGGTTCGGATCGACACCCCCGGGGAGGCCGAGTATTACCGGCACGGCGGGATCATGCAGTACGTCCTGCGCTCGCTCCTGACCGACTGAACCTCGAAGGCATGCGCGTCTGCGTGGTCGGGGCAGGGGTGATCGGCCTGAGCTGCGCCATTCGAGCTGCCGAGGCAGGGCATTCGGTACACATCGTGTCCGCCCAGCCGGCTGCGCAATCGGTGTCAGCCGTCGCCGCCGCGCTGTGGTTTCCCTACCGGGCCTCTCCCCAGGAGCGGGTGTTGGCCTGGTCGATGACCTCACTGCGCGTATTCCGGGCGCTGGCCGACGACCCGGAATCGGGGGTGGCCCTGCGGTACGGCACGGAGTTGCATCGTCGCGAGAAACCCGATCTCTGGTGGGCCGAGCAGTTGACCGACCTCACCTTGCTCGGCGGCGGAGAGCTCTCCGGCGTGATTGCGCCCAACCCGGAGGTCCTCGGCGGCCTGCGAGCCCGATTGCCGATTCTCGTCATGAGTCGCTACCTGGGCTGGCTCGAGCAACGCTGCGCCGACCTCGGAGTAGCTGTCTCTGCGGCGACCCTGGACTCACTGACCGGCGTTGATCCGACAGCGGACGCCGTGGTCCTGGCCATCGGATTGGGCGCCGGAGACATGCTTGGTGATTCTGAGGTCACCCCGATCAGAGGTCAGGTCGTGCGACTGGGCAATCCCGGGCTGACCGACTGGCTGCTCGATGAGGACGACCCGACTCAGTTCTGCTACGTCATCCCACGCTTCGACGACGTGGTCTGTGGCGGTACCGCTGAGGTCGGCCAGAGTTCTCTCGAGCCGGACATGGCCACCGAAGCAGCGATCCTCGCTCGGGCCCGCAGGCTTGTCCCGGACCTGGCAGATGCCCCCATCGTTTCCAGGGCTGTTGGCCTGCGCCCCGGGCGGAGGGAGGTACGGCTGGAACGTTGCGACGACCTCGACCGGACCGGCCGTCTGGTGGTGGCCTGCTACGGCCACGGTGGCGCCGGGGTCACCATGTCCTGGGGCTGTGCCGACGAGGTCGTCGGCCTCCTCGCCGGCTGACCGGGCGAACTCATCCCGGGATCAGATCACCGCGATGCTGCGGGGCTCCTGGTCGGCGAACTGAGTGCGGTAGAGGTCGGCATAGCGAGCCCCTGCAGTGAGCAGTTCCGCATGGCGGCCGGACTCCACGATCCGGCCGTTCTCGACCACCAGGATCTGGTCAGCCCGCCGGATGGTGGACAGCCGGTGAGCGATCACGACCGAGGTACGTTCGGCCAGCGCTGACTCGAGGGCGAGTTGGACGGCGGCCTCGGACTCGCTGTCCAGGTGTGCCGTGGCCTCGTCCAGGATGACGATGTCAGGTTCCTTGAGCAGCAACCGGGCGATCGCCATTCGCTGCTTCTCGCCTCCGGACAATCGGTGTCCTCGATCGCCGACCACGGTGTCCAAACCATCGGGGAGAGAGTCGAGCAATCCCTGCAACTGCGCGTCGCGGATGGCCGCCCGCATCTGGTCATCGGTCGCCTCGGGCCGCGCATAGGCGAGATTGGCCCGGATCGTGTCGTGGAAAAGGTGAGCCTCCTGGGTGACCATCCCGATCCTCGAGCGCAGCGATTGCAGGGTGACCTGACGGATGTCGATCCCGCCGATCAGGACTGCACCGGAGCTCACGTCGTAGAGCCGTGGGATCAGGTTGGCGATCGTGGTCTTGCCGGCGCCGGACTGACCGACCAGAGCGATCAGCTCGCCTGGTGCAGCGCGAAAGGAGACACCGTGCAGGACCGGCGTCGCGGTCTTGGAGTCGAGCACCGCGATGTCCTCGAGCGAAGCCAGCGAGACCTGCTCACCGCTGGGATAGGTGAAGTGCACGTCGTCGAACTCCAGCGACCGCGATCCCGCTTGCAGCTGTCGTGCGTCCGGACGTTCTTCGATACCCGGCGCCAGGTCCAGCACCTCGAAGACCCGGTCGAAGGAGACCAGGGCGCTCATGACGTCGACCCGGATGTTGGACAGCGCAGTCAGCGGGCCGTAGAGCCGCGAGAGCAGCAAGGCAAGGGAGACGACCGTTCCGGCGTCCAGATTGCCCTGAACGGCGAGCACGCCACCGACCCCGTAGACCAGGGCGGCGGCCAACGAGGCGACCAGCGTCAGCGCGACGAAGAAGATCCGGCCGTACATCGCCGAGACGATCCCGATGTCCCGGACCCGACCGGCTCGGCCACGGAAGGACTCGGCCTCCTGCTGCGGGCGGCCGAACAGTGCCACGAGCAGAGCGCCGGCAACGTTGAAGCGCTCCGTCATGGTGGCGTTCATGGAGGCGTTGAGGTCATAGCTCTCGCGGGTGATCTTCTGCAGTCGCCGACCGACGATGCGAGCGGGAAAGATGAACACCGGCAGCAGGACCAGCGACATCAGGGTGATCTGCCAGGACAGGGTCAGCATGACGCCGACGGTGAGGACCAGGCCGACCACGTTGGAGATCACTCCGGACAGGACCGATGTGAACGCCCGCTGCGCGCCCAGCACGTCAGAGTTCAGCCGGCTGACCAGGGCGCCGGTCTGCGCCCGGGTGAAGAAGGCGATCGACATCTGTTGCACGTGCTCGTATACCTGGGTCCGCAGGTCGTAGATAACGCCCTCGCCGATCCGCGCGGAGTACCACCGCTGGGCAAGTGACATGAGCGCGTCGAAGACCGCCAAGCCGGCGATGATCGAAGCCAACCGGATCACGGCACCGCTGGTGCCGGAGTCGCTGGAGATCACATTGACGATGTCACCGGCCAGCACCGGAGTCGCGACGCCGGCGATCGCTGCAAGGACAACCAGTCCGATGAACAGAGTCAGATCTCGCCGGTACGGCCCGGCGTATCCCATCACCCGCTTCCAGGTCCCGGCCGGTATGTCCTTGTCCTTGTTCGCGGGATCGCTGGAGAAGGAGCGCATCGCCCGCCAGGACGACACGCTGCCCGTATGTCCCATGCC
>JACCUM010000272.1 GCA_013811805.1 Geodermatophilaceae bacterium
CGACGATGCCCTCGGCGCGAACCTCGGCGAAGTCACGGACCCGACGCAGCAGTCGATTGGCAATCCGCGGCGTACCCCGCGAACGGCCGGCGATCTCAACCGCACCGTCTGGCCGCAGGTCTACTCCCAACAGGCGCGCGCTTCGCTGCAGGACGGCCACGAGTTCGGGCGGGTCGTAGAACTCCATGTGCCCGACGAAGCCGAACCGGTCACGCAGCGGCCCGGTCAGCAGACCGGCCCGGGTCGTCGCTCCCACCAGGGTGAACGGTGCAACCTCGAGTGGAATGGCAGTGGCGCCAGGGCCTTTCCCGACCACCACGTCGACCCGGAAGTCCTCCATCGCCACGTACAGGAGCTCCTCGGCCGGTCGGGCAATCCGGTGGATCTCATCGATGAAAACGATGTCGCCCGGCCCGAGGTTCGTCAGGAGCGCGGCGAGGTCACCAGCGCGTTCGATCGCCGGCCCACTGGTCACCCTCAGCACCGCGCCGAGTTCAGCAGCGATGATCATCGCCAGGCTGGTCTTACCCAACCCCGGTGGTCCGGACAACAGGACGTGATCCGGGGGACGGGACCGGCGTCGTGCACTTTCCAGCAGCAGGTCGAGCTGGCCCCGGACCTTCGGCTGGCCGATGAACTCCTCCAACCGCCGGGGCCGCAACGAGGTCTCGATGTCACGATCCTCGGCCGCGGCGTACGGCGAGACCGGCGCGTCCTGATCAACCGGCCCCGGCTGCTCTCCCGCCTCTGGCGTCACAGCGTCCTTTCCGCGCTCCGCACGGCTGTTCGCTGCGCTCCTCGCTCGTTCCTCGCTGCGATGCTCGCTCACAGACGGTCCAGGCTGGACAGGGCCTGCCGGAGCAGGACTCCCACCTCGACGCTGTCACCGCGTTCGATCCGCTCCTCGGCCTGAGGTGCCACTGCCTGCACGGCCGACTCTGCCTCGCGCGGATTCCAGCCGAGCCCGAGGAGGGCCTGCATCAGGGAGCGTCGCCAGCCGGTCTCGCCCGACGGGACCGGTGACCCCTCCGGCGCACTGTTGGACGCGGAGTCCGGCCCGGTCCCCAGCCGGTCCTTGAGATCGATGAGCAGCCGTTCGGCGCCCTTCTTCCCGATCCCGGGCACCTGCGTGAGGGCCGCCACGTCGCTGCTGGCAACTGCCCGGCGGATCGCAGCCGGTCGGTGGATGGCCAGGACCGCCTGAGCCAGTCGCGGTCCGACGCCGCTGGCGGTCTGCAGCAACTCGAACAGGGATCGCTCGTCATCGTCGACGAAGGCGTAGAGGGTCAGCGAGTCCTCGCGAACGACCAGGCTGGTGGCCAACCGTGCGGCGGTACCGGTGCGCAGAGTGGCCAAGGTGCTGGGCGTACAGGAGACCGCGAGTCCCACTCCGCCGACATCGACGACGGCTTGGTCAGGTCCGACGGCGCTGACCACTCCGCTTAGGTGGGCGATCATCGGCCGGCCCCCCAGGCCCCGGCCGGAAGGGCACCTCGCAGGCCGGTGCTGGCCAGCGCGCGACGCTGCAGCGCTGCACCTCGCCAGGAGTGACAGATCGCCAGGGCCAACGCGTCAGCGGCATCAGCCGGACGTGGCGGCTCGGCCAAGGCTAGGAGTCGGGTCACCATGGCCGTCACCTGGGCCTTGTCAGCGTTGCCCGAGCCGGTGACGGCCGCCTTGACCTCACTGGGGGTGTACATGGCTACCGGTACCCCAGCCCGCGCGGCGGCCAGGATGGCGATGCCGGCGGCCTGGCCGGTGCCCATGGCGGTTCGGACGTTGTGTTGGCTGAACACGCGTTCCACGGCGAGCACCTCAGGCTGGTGAACCGTGAGCAGGACGCAGATCGCGTCGGACAGTTCGAGCAGACGATCGCCGAGCTCGGCACCGGGCGGGGTCCGGATCACGGCATAGGCGATCGCCCGAGGCGACCGGCCTGGTGACCCGTCGATGACCGCGTAGCCGCACCGGGTCAGGCCCGGATCGATGCCGAGCACGCGCACGAGGTCTCCTGAATAGCTTGGCGTTGACGGGCGAACACGTGTTCGACACGCTAGCTGGACCGGGCACAGCAGGCCGGTTGACACGCCAGAGCCGGACAAGGGCGGTCACCGATCAGCATGAGCCCGCAGTCACCTCACCGCCCTTGTCAGCCGACTGCGGAAAGGACCTCGTCGCTGACATCGAAGTTCGCGTAGACGTTCTGGACGTCGTCGCAGTCCTCGAGCGCGTCGATCAGCCGGAAGACCTTGGGCGCGGCATCCTCGTCGAGCTCGATCTGGACGCTGGGGACGAACGACGCCTCGGCCGAGTCGTAGTCGATCCCCGCTTCGACCAGAGCCGTTCGTACGCTGACGAGGTCGCTGGGCTCGCTGACCACCTCTAAGGAATCCCCGAGGTCGTTCACTTCCTCCGCGCCCGCGTCGAGGACCGCGGCCAGCACGGCGTCCTCGTCAACTTTGTCGCCTGCCGGGCCGGCTTTGGGCACCAGTACGACGCCCTTGCGGTTGAAGAGATAGGCCACCGAGCCGGGATCGGCCATCGATCCACCGTTTCGGGTCATCGCCGTGCGGACCTCGGAGGCGGCCCGGTTGCGGTTGTCGGTGAGGCACTCGATCAGCACCGCCACGCCGCTGGGCCCGTAACCCTCGTAGGTGATGGTCTGCCAGTCGGCGCCCCCGTCCTCCAAGCCGGCGC
>JACCUM010000277.1 GCA_013811805.1 Geodermatophilaceae bacterium
AGCTCGCCGGCCAGGTGGTCGTAGCACGTACGGGCGAAGCCGAGTGCGGTGCTCGTACGAGCAGCGCGCAGCGAGCGGACCGGTAGCGGCGGAGCCAATGCCTGCAGCGCCTCGATCGCTCGGGCGAGTTCGCCGGCCGGGCGCGAGCGGCCGTCCATCAGGGCGAGCAGCATCGCCGCACGGGCCGGCTCGCCGATCAGGGCGGCCGGCACAACGAGGTCGGTCTCGGATGGCACGAGAGCAGCGTAGAACGGCAACATTTCGGCGTACGGCGAAGCTTTGGGCACCTAGCGTCGCTTCCATGAGCATTCGGGCGCGCGACGCCGCTCCGCGCCATCTGTGGAGGGCACCGTCGGCAGCGTTAGCGGCCGCGGCTGTCACCGTGCTGCTCTGGGCATCGGCCTTCGTCGGCATCCGCGCAGTCGGTGCCGATTTCAGCCCTGGACCTTTGACGTTGGGCCGACTGGCCATCGGCCTTCTGGTGTTGAGCGGCTTCGTCCTGGTCCGGGGAATCGTCGTGCCGCGCGGCCGAGAGTTGCTGTTCGTCGGGATGTACGGGCTGTTGTGGTTCGCCGGCTACAACATTGCACTGAACGCCGCAGAGGCCTCCCTGGATGCAGGCACCGCGGCCATGTTGGTGCAGGTCGCTCCGGTGATCGTGGCGATCCTGGCCGGCGTCTTCCTCAACGAAGGGTTCCCGCCGCGCCTGCTGGCCGGAAGCGTGGTCGCCCTGCTCGGTGCGGTGATCATCGGCGCTGGAAGTGGTGCCGAGCGGCGGATCGAACTCGCCGGCGTCCTCGTGTGCTTGCTCGCGGGCGTTCTGTACGCCGCCGGAATGGTCGCTCAGAAGCCAGTGCTGCGAACCGTTCCTGCGCTGCAGGCCACCTGGCTCGGTTGTCTCATCGGGATGGTGGCCTGCCTGCCTTTCACTCCGACCTTGTGGACCGAGGTCGGTGCGGCCAGCACGGGCTCGATTCTCGGGTTGGTCTACCTCGGTGTCTTCCCGACTGCGATCGCGTTCACAACCTGGGCCTACGCCCTGTCGCGCACTCCAGCAGGGCAACTGGGGGTGACGACGTATCTGGTTCCCGTCGTGGCTGCGGGCCTGTCCTGGATCTTGCTGGACGAGGTTCCGCCCGCGCTCTCCTTTGTCGGCGGGGCACTGTGCCTGACCGGCGTCGCACTGACCCGCCTACGACCTCGTCGCTGATCAGGATCAGGAGCGCGGAAGCGGCTGTGCGGCAACGTCGGCCAGCATCGCCGAGACCTGGCTGATGGCGGCGCGGCTGGCGTCGAAACTGGCCGGCAGCCGAAAGAAGGAGTGGATCATCCCGACTACTCGCACGGCCACGACCGGCACGCCGGCATCAGCCAGCATCGCCGCGTAGGACTCGCCCTCGTCACGCAGCGGGTCGTACTCGCAGGTCAACACAAACGCTGGCGGCAGCCCGGCGAGGTCTCTGGCTTGCGCGGGTGAGACGTCGGGATGTGAGCGGTCCACGCCCTCAGGTGCGAAGCAGTCCCAATAGAACGCCATCCCGGTGGCGGTCAGTCCGTACCCCTCAGCGTTTTCGACGTACGACGGCGAGGTCATGGCCGCGTCGATCACGGGGTAGATCAGCCCCTGGAACAGATATGGCGCGAGGACCTGGTCGCGCGCCCGGCGGGCGACCACCGCGGCAAGATGCCCGCCGGCACTGTCTCCGAGCAGCGCGAGCCGCGTGCCGTCGACACCGGGTACTGATCCCTCACGCAGGGACGCAGCCACCGATTCGACGTCGTCCATGGGCGCGGGGAAGGGATGCTCGGGGCAGAGCCGGTAGTCAACGGCCACGACGTTCCAGCCGGACTGGACGGCGATCATCCGGCAGGCGGTGTCGTGGGTGTCCAGGTTGCCGCCCACCCAGCCACCTCCATGGATGAAGACGACGGTCGGTAAGGCGGTGTTGGCCAGCGGTCGATAGACCCGACAGGGCACTCCCCCGATGACGCAGTCCTCGAGGTCGGTGACCTCCGGGCCCGGTCCGGCGAATCTGGTGATCGCCAGCGAGGCTGCTCGCATCTGTTCGACCGTGGGACTCGTGAGCGGCGGGGGCAGTGCTTCGAGGTAGGCACGGGCCTGCGGATGCAACGGCATGGAACCTAGGGTCTCAGGAGATGGTCGGCGCGGGCGACGTGGTCCTCGGTGTGGACGGCTGCCCCGGGGGCTGGATCGGTGCACTGGTCCGGGGTCGCTCGGTGACCTGGCTGTTGTTGGCCGACGCTGCCGCGATCCTGGCGGTAGACGCAGCCGTGATCGGAATCGACATCCCGATCGGTCTGCCTGAGCCAGGAAGCGGCTATCGACGCAGGGCCGACCTCGAGGCGCGCGAATTCCTGGCGCCCTCGGCAGCCTCGAACACCGTCTTCTTCACGCCGGTGCGTGCGCTGCTCAGTGTCGATACGTACGCCGAGGCGAACGCCTTGAGCAGGCGGCTCACCGTAAAGGGGCTGGCCAAGCAGACGTGGCACATCACCGACCGCATCGCCGACGTGGACGCAGTTCTCGAAGAGCCTCCTGACGTGCGGGTCATCGAGGTTCATCCCGAGGTCACCTTCCGGATCATGGACGCGAGGATCGATACCCCTAAACGGACAGCCCGAGGTGCCGGTCAACGAATCGCCGCACTCACCGCGGTGTTCGACATTGCTCCCTCGCTGGGTGATCTGCCGGCCGGTCCCGGGCTCGACGACTGCCTGGATGCCTGCGCTGCGGCGTGGTCGGCGCAACGGTGGAGGGCAGGTGCTGCACGCGTTTTCGGTGCCGACTCGAACGGTCGTGCGCCGACCGATGCCCGAGGGCGCCCGATGCGGATCGTCGCCTGACCTGCGTACCAAGCACTGACACCTTCGTCGGTACGCCTCGTCCAAGGGCGCCACGCCGGCGTTCCATTGGTGATCTTGACCATATGGTGGCGACACGCCGACCAAATGCGCGGAGAACCGCAATAAAGTCAAGATCACGAGCATCGGGCGCACGTTTCCCCGCGGGCTTGGGACGGCTGTGGCGGAAGCGTCGAAAGATTCTCGAAATAGTCTGGGCCGCAGCTGCTTCGGGGCGTCCGAGGCCGCCCGGCCGTTGGCAAGGCCTGGTCAACGGTGATGAGGCCCCACTGACCGGGAGTTGCGGTGGAAGCCGAGCACGTTCAGGAGCCGCATGCTGGGCCCGGGAACAGTGTGAAGTCAGTTTTCGGTGTCAACCGAGGTAGCAGGCCGACCAATGCAGCACTCGATTCTGCATCGGGCGTCACGACCGGCAACAGCCGCATGCAGCCTTGATGATCGGACCTGCCGTGGATGCGCTCGGCGGTGGGTAGGCGAGGATCGGGAGCCATGACGACCGGTGAGCGCTGGCTCGAGGTTGGTGACCGCGTCTTCGTACGGCGCCATGCCTCCCTCGATCTCAACTGCGGCCTCGTCGTCGGTGAGGACGCTTGCCTGGTGATAGACACGCGGCAGCATCTTGGAGAAGCAACCGACCTGATCGCGGCAATCCGCCGGGTCACGGATCGGCCGTGGACGGTGGTCAACACGCATGCGCACTGGGATCACTGCTTCGGGAACGCCGCATTCCGGCCCGCTCCGATCTGGGCTCAGGTCCGCGCCGCCGCTGACCTGGCTGCCTCGGGGGAACGGCAACGGGCAGTGGCTGCTCAGCAGGCCCGCGACACCGGCCGCGACGACCTGGCCGATCAGATCCGCAGCGCACCGATCGACGCGCCTGACCGGCTGGTCGAGGAGCACGTGGAGTTGATCGTCGGTGGCCGTCGGGTCAATCTGCGGTTCTTGGGTCGCGGTCACACCGACGGCGACCTGGTGGTCGAGGTCGACTGTGGCAGCGGGAGTTGCGTCATCTTCGCTGGCGACCTCGTGGAGGAGGGCAACCCGCCAGGCTTTGACGACGCCTATCCCCTGGACTGGGCGGCAACCCTCGGCCGGCTGCACGGACTCGTGAGAGGGCCGGTGGTTCCAGGACATGGAGCGGTCGTCGACGTCGAATTCGTCGGCGGCCAGCGGGCGGACATGCTGGTCATCGACCGACTCATCCGCGAGAGCTTCCACGGTTCCGGGGACGCCGCCGACGTCAACGGCCCGCTGCCAGCTGCCAGCCCGTACGACGATGAGACGACGCACTTGGCCGTACGACGCGGCTGGCAGCAGCTGCGTGGTTGACCTGCCCGGGCTGCTGCGACAGGCCCTGGACGCCGAGCTCGACGGTTTCTCGATGCGGGAACTCGGGCCAGCAGCCGAGCAATTGAGCATGCGCTATCGCGCTGATCAGCCGGCGGACCACCCGATCCTCGCATCGCCGCTGGCTACGGCTGCCTACCTCACCGCTTGGATGCCGGCGACTTATGCGGCGGTCCGCCAGGTCTGTGATCGGCTAGCCGCCGCCTGCCCGGACTTCCGACCACGCACGATGCTGGACCTCGGAGCCGGCACCGGATCGGCTACCTGGGCGGCGGCCGATGCCTATCCGAGTCTGGAGGCGAGCCATCTGGTGGACTCCTCCGCTCCAGCTCTGGCGTCGGCCCGACGGATGTTGGACCGCAGCGCCCTACGCGTCACCTACGCGCCTGGTCGGGTGGATCGACCCGGTTCGTGGTCGAGTGGCGGCGGCTTCGATCTCGCCGTCTGCGGGTTTCTGCTCGGGGAACTCCCCTCGGCCTCCCAGAACGCGGTCATCGCCGACCTGGCCCGAGCCGCGCCAACGGTCGCCATCATCGAGCCAGGCACTCCGGCCGGCTATCGACGCGTGCTGGCAGCCAGGCAGGACCTGCTCGCAGCCGGGCGACACATCATGGCCCCCTGCCCGCACGACCTTTCGTGCCCACTGGAGACGACCTCGGATTGGTGTCATTTCGCCGTACGGCTGACCCGTTCCATCCGCCACCGGCAGGTCAAGGGCGGCGAGCGTGGCTTCGAGGACGAGAAGTACGCCTACGTCGTCGCCGCCGCACAGGCGCCGGCGGAACGGGCGAACCGCATCCTTCGACATCCGCAGGTCCGTACGGGGCACGTCCGGATGACACTCTGCTCGACCGACCCCGGCATCGAGACCGTGACGGTGAGCAAGCGGCACGGCGCGGACTATCGCGCCGCCCGGCACGCCGGCTGGGGGGATCCATGGAACCAACCCGAGCACCGATGAGTCCAAAGCACCATGCGACGAGTACTGATCCGGCCGCCGTGGCGACGGCCGTACTCAGCGGCTGCAGCGCCGCCACCAGTTTTCCGCTGGCAGGGCTAGACCCTGCCCTCACGCGGGTCGACTACCGATACACCGACTCCTCGGTCGCACCGGAATTCCACCGCAGCTACGACTTGTCCGCTCGGGCAGACGACGTCACCATCGTCGTCGACTCCTACGGTGAGATCCTGCGCGACGAAACCGCGTCGATCGACGACGCGACCTGGCAAGCCCTCCTGCGGTCGGCCGCCGCTCTCGAGATCGACTCGCCTGGTGGGACGGACGACTGCGATGGGCAGCACCTCCCGAAACCTGCAGATCACCGGCAGCGACACCGACCCGATCCTGGACGTGCAGGTGGCCGTGTGCGGTGAAACAGGTCAGGCCGAGGCAGCCGTCATCGACGCTTTCGTAGCACCGCTGCTCGCCCGCTTCGACATGGAGACGCTGCTCGCGCCGTCGAACTGAGGGCAGCTTGTCAGCTGGTGGGAACCGTCTGGAACTGCGGGTCTTCTGTACGGGTCCGCTTCAACTCGTAGAAGTACGGCAGATTCGCCAGGGCGACCGCCCCGTCGAAGGCCTTGGCGGCTTCCTCACCGGTCGGGACACGAGAGATCACCGGGCCGAAGAACGCCGTGCCGTCGATGTGCATCACCGGTGTACCGACATCGTCGCCGACCGGATCCATGCCCTCGTGGTGGGAGGCGCGCAGCGCCTTGTCGAAGTCCTCCGAGTCCAAGGCGTCGACCAGATCGGCGGGCAAGCCGGCCTCGGCGAGCGAGGCTGCGACGAGTTCGCGCGGGTCAGGCGCAGCACCGTCGTCCTGGGAACCATCCTCGGACTCGGGGCGATCCTGGTGAATCCGGGTACCCATCGCTGTGTAGAGCGGGCCGAGGACCTCTGACCCGAGTCGCTGCTCCGCGGCGACCAGCACCCGGACGGGGCCGAGGGCCCGCTCCATCAGGTCCTGGTACTCCTCCGGAAGTTCTCGTCCCTCATTCAGCACGGTCAGTGACATCACGTGCCAGTGCAGATCGATGTCACGAACCTTCTCGACCTCCAAGATCCACCGCGATGTCAGCCAGCACCAGGGGCTGGCGGGGTCGAACCAGAAATCCACGCGGGGGGTGTGATCGGGACGCGGGTCGGCAGCTTCAGTCATGTCAGGGACAACCGGAGACCGGGCTGTTGCTATTCCCCAACTCCGCGGTGGACCCGGTCTGGCGGTTTGGCCGGAAACGCCAGATTGGGAGAGTTCACGGCTGGAGTGACAGACTCCCTCCCCGTGGCTATCGCAAACCTGACCCGAACCGATGCTGCCCGCCGAGCCGAGTTGCTCGATGTGGGGAGCTACGACGTGACACTGGATCTCACCGATGGCGGCGGAAAACCGGGAGATGGGACATTCCGCTCCCGCACGGTGGTCCGGTTCACCTGTCGCGAGCCGGGGGCAGAGACGTTCATCGACGTGATCGCTGACAACTTCGCCGAGCTGACCCTCAACGGGGAGCCGGTCGATGCCTCCCCCTACCGTCCGTCCACCGGTCTCCCGCTGACCGGCCTGAGAGCCGAGAACGTCTTGGTTCTCGACGCGACCTGCCGCTACACCAACACCGGGGAGGGGTTGCACCGCTTCGTCGATCCGGTTGACGGTTCGGTCTACCTCTACACCCAGTTCGAGACCGCCGATGCCAAACGGATGTACACCTGCTTCGACCAACCGGACCTCAAAGCCGAATTCACCTTCCACATCACCGCCCCGCAGGACTGGGAGGTCGTGTCGAACTCCCTCGTCGACGCCACCGAAGAAGGGCCGGGTGGGGCGAAAGTCGTGCATTTCCGGACGACGCCACGCATCTCGCCGTACATCACCGCGCTGATCGCCGGTCCCTATCACAAGGTCGCCGACGAGCACGAAGGCATCCCGTTGGGGTTGTACTGCCGGTCCTCCCTGGCCCAGCACCTGGATCCGGACGAGCTGTTCGAGGTGACCAAGCAGGGCTTCGACTTCTATCACCGGGTCTTCGACTACCGATACCCCTTCGATAAGTACGACCAGCTCTTCGTGCCCGAATTCAACGCCGGTGCGATGGAGAACGCCGGCGCGGTGACGATCCTCGAGGATTACGTCTTCCGTTCCCGCACAACACAATCGGCCTACGAGCGTCGCGCGGAGACCATCCTGCACGAGCTGGCGCACATGTGGTTCGGCGACCTGGTCACGATGCGCTGGTGGGACGACCTGTGGCTCAACGAGTCCTTCGCCACCTATGCCAGCGTCGTGTGCCAGGCCGAAGCCACCAAGTACCACACCGCCTGGACCACGTTCGCGAACATCGAGAAGACCTGGG
>JACCUM010000290.1 GCA_013811805.1 Geodermatophilaceae bacterium
GGGACTGGAACGCGGTCCCTCCGCGAACAGCCCTTCCGAGACACCGGTCATGACCTGAGTGCGGATCCCGTCGTCCAGATCCGCCGGGCCGGGATAGGGCTGGTTGCCGTGGTCGGATGCGGTGAGCACCCTGGGCCCCTGATCCAGGTAGGCAGGAATCCAGAGGCAGGCACGTGCAGCGTTGAACTTCTCCCGGATCGCTTCGAGCACCACCAGCCCGCCATCCCCACGACTTGCCGCGTTCTGGACGACTTCGGCGAACGCGTAGACCTCAGCCAGGCTTCTGCGGTCCTGGGCCGCTGCTGCATACCGGCGGTAGAGGAGTACGAAGACGCTGAGCATCATGACCGCGAGGACCGTGGCCCATGGCGATGCCTCGATGAGTAGGAGGACGACGACGCCGGCGATGCTGGCTACCGGGCCGAGGACTAGCTGCGGCAAGGCAAGGGCTGACCAGAAACTGCTACTGATCGAGCCCTCGGTGAGCAGGATGGCTCCGGCAATGCAGGCGATCCCCAGCACGCCGGCCAGCAGGAGGCTGCCGATCAGGGCGAGCCACGTGATCGGTTCGGAGACGTCCACCAAGTCGAGGGCCTGCAGAATGAAGCCCGCGACGGCCAGTTCTAGGACGGCCACGGCGATGTTGAAGACCACCTTCGGGGCCGAGTACCGGGCCACGAGGAGAGTCACCGCGATCGCCACGGCCCGCGTCGCGGCAGTGGCCTCGACGCCAAAAACGAAAAGCCCAACGACGCTGGGGATCTCGTTGAGTGACCAGCTGACTGTCTGCTTGCGAAATTCGAAGTGGATCTCGGTTCGTTCGGCAATGAGAAAAGCAGGAAGGAGCAGCAGCCACAGCTGGTTGGTGGGCCACGAGAAACCGGCCGCCTGCGCAAAGGCAGCGAGCGAAGCCAGGGCAAGCAGCGTCGTGATCGACGCGGCGCTCCACGCGCGAAGGGCCTGCCTAGCCGGCCTGGACGCAACCGATCCCGTCATGTCGAAGCCAGCCTCCTAGGGCGGGGCTTTCAGACTAACGAAGGGCTCGCCTAAGAGCTGAGAACCTGGCGCTACGCGAGCGTAGGCCCCCGCTGTTGATCTGGCCTACGTGATTACGACCGGCCCCACTTGCCTGAGCGGCCCCACTTGCCCGAGCTGCTCACAACCGGCCCCACTTGCCTGATTGACGTCGACGTCCACTGCGACTCATAATGTGCCTTTCTGTAGCTAGCGATAGACTCTGAGTGATAATCGGTGCCCACTCACTACGACAGTGGGGGCCAACAGCAGCCCCACAGTGTCGGACCCTCGAGCAAGAGGCAATCACCGTGTATCGTCGATCCGTTCGATCCGTTCGAGTGAACCACTGCTAATCGTAGCCACTGGGCGCCGTCCGTAGTAGTTCGATCTTACTTTGTCAACCCGTGGGTTGATACCGGTTGGCTGTGCATGGTGGACTCGGCGTGGTCGTGTGACCCCGTACAGTGCTCCCGTGCATGCAGTAGTTCCGCCGGTAACCGTACGGCCGCAACGGGTTCCAGATTCCGGCGAGGCCGGCTCCTCGCTGCCGTTCGTACTTCTCTGCTGGCTCATCGCTGCGTTGATGACCTTCGGCGGAATCGCGGCATCTGATGCCTTTCTGAAGCAGGTCGACGTACAAACGGTGTGTGACGGCGCGGCGTTGGCCGCAGCCAACGAGGTGGCGCCGGGTTCGGCCTACTCCGAGGGCGGGATCTCGAGCGGGTTGCCGCTGGACCAGCAGACCGCCACTACGGCGATTGCCGACTACCTGGCCGATGGTGGGACCGAGTTGGATGCCTGGTCGGCCGCGACCAGTGGCCTGGAGGTCACGGTGACCTGCAGCCGCAACGTCGAGATCGCGTTCGGCTGGCTTTTCCTGGCCGGAGACAGCTTGGAACGTACGGCGGTGGCCAGCGCGCAGGCCCCCACGCTGTGACGGCACGGCGATCCCGCCGAGCGGGCGGAAGTGACAGTGGCAGCTGTTGGGTTCGAACCAACGTAGGCGAAGCCGACGGTTTTACAGACCGTTCCCTTTGACCGCTCGGGCAAGCTGCCGTGCACACCCATTCCGGTGCCGGTAGGAGAGAGTAACGACC
>JACCUM010000305.1 GCA_013811805.1 Geodermatophilaceae bacterium
CGGTCTGCGGCGACACGATCCGCGAGGTGTCCTTCGCCGACAACTCGCTTCAGTACTGCCCGACCTGCCAGACCGGAGGCAAACCGCTGGCCGACCGGCGGATGTCCAAGCTCCTCCGCTGACCAAAGCTGGACGTTATGCGCATCATGCTTATCCGGTTAGCTCAGGTTGACGCTTGTGGCCACTGATTTCGTGATACGTCGTCGGGGTTTGCTGGCTGCCCAGGCCGAGCAGGGTTTGGAAGGCTGCCATCGGAGTGCGGCGGCGGTTGAACCGGAAGGTGTATTCGTCGAGGTAGACCTGCAGGTGTTCCCCGCCCACACCGCGATGGGTGCCTTGCAGCCAGCTCTTGAGGTTGCCGATCACTCGATGCACGCGGGGCAGTATCTCGTCGGGGTCGCTGCTGGTGAGACGGTGCGCTCGCTGGCTGCGGGGCTGGTGGTCATATCCCAGGCGGGGCAGCGGCTTGTAGCCGCTCCAGCCGTCGGTGTGCACCCTGGCTCCGGCTGTGATGCTGGCGGTGACGAAACCGCTGAGGGTCTGGGCCGAGGCGTCGTCGATGACCTGCATACGGGCCCGTCCACAGCCGGCGCCGCGGACCTCTACCGCTACCACGACCAGTTCCTTGTTCCCTTGCTGGCGGCCACCTCTGAGCCCGGCCTCGGGACCGCCGATGAGGGTCTCATCGACCTCGACAGCCTTGGTCAGCGGCTCACGCTGCGGGTTGACCATCGCCCGACGAAGCTTGTGCAACATCATCCACGCGGTCTCATAACGGGTGATCCCGAGTTGTCGCTGCAGCTGCACCGCCGAGATCCCAGGCGTCGCCGTCGTCATCAGGTAGGCACCCCAGAACCACAGATGCAGCGGCATCCGAGTCCGGTGCAGCACAGTGCCCGCCGTCGCCGAGGTCTGCCGCCGACACTCAGCACACTCCCACAGGAGTCGTTCGGTGACCGGCCACGCCTGGTCATGCCCGCACCGCGGGCACTCGAAGCCCTCAGGCCAGCGCGAGGCCACGAGATACTCCCTGCACGCTCGTTCATCCGGGAACCGCTCCTGGAACTCGATGATCGTTCGAGGAAACTCGGGCCGGCTCACGCACACCGACCCTACCTGAGGCAACCGGATAAGCATGATGCACATAACGTCCAGAAGGGGTGCGGGGCTGGTGGTGACGGCTCGGTCAGGTGAGCGAGCGGCCTACGACGTGGTGGTGGTCGGGGCCGGGCCGGTGGGATTGACCGTGGCGCTGCTGCTGGCCGATCGCGGCGTGTCCGTCTGCGTCCTCGAAGCTCGTACGACACCGGAGCAGGCCGGCTCCAAGGCGCTGTGCATGCAACGCGAGACCTTGGAGATCTGGCACAGCATCGGCATCGGTGAGCGGGTCGCCGAGCGGGGCACGGCATGGTCGGTCGGCAGGACGTACTTCCAGGACACCGAACTCTTCTCGGTCACCCTGCCCGGCAGCAGCGGTGAACATTTCCCGCCGTTCGTCAACATCAGCCAGAGCGAGGTCGAACAAGCGCTGGTCCGACGGGCGATGGCCCACGAACACCTCACCATCCACTATGGACAAACAGTGGTCGAGGTGGAGCAGAGCGACGGCTCGGTGACCCTGGTGGGGGCGCCAACGCCGAGACCGTCGTACGAGGGCAGTGCCGATGACCATGTCCCGCAGGCGGATGAAGCGAACCCGGGCGGCGGGCGCCAGATCACCGGGCGGTACGGCGTGGCCGCCGACGGAGCGCGGTCGCAGGTGCGCAAGTTGCTGGACATCGACTTTCCAGGGCACAGTCACGGGGACCGATTCCTGATCGCCGACATCCGTGCGGAGATGCCGTTCCCGGCCGAGCGACGGTTCTGGTTCGATCCGCCGTTCAATCCAGGGCGAACGGTGCTGATCCATCCGCAACCCGACGGCATCTGGCGAATCGACTGGCAGGTCCCCGGTGACTTCGATCTGGAGGCCGAACGGGACAGCGGCCGGCTGGAGCATCGGATCCGGCAGATCGTCGGCGCCGTCGATTACGAGGAGGTGTGGCTGACCGTCTACCGCTTTCACCAGCGGTGCGCCGACAGATGGCGGCAGGGCCGGATCTTCTTGGCCGGCGATGCGGCGCATCTGATGAGTCCGTTCGGTGCCCGCGGCCTGAATTCCGGGGTTGCTGATGCCGCCAACCTGGCCTGGAAGCTGGGGCACGTACTGGCCGGCGAGGCGCCAGAGTCGTTGCTGGACAGCTACTCCCATGAGCGGCTGGCCGCGGCGCAGGAGAACCTCGCGGTCACCGACGAGACGATGCGCTTCATGGCCCCTCCCGCGGACTTCCGTGCCGAGCGAGACGCGATCCTGCGCGCCAGCATCACGGACCCGGAAGCCCGGGCGGCGGTGAACTCCGGACGCCTGGCTACACCGATGGTCTACGTCGAGGGCATCTTCCCGGCGCATCGGCCGGGCGATCCGGAACTGGTCGGCACGGTTCTCGTCGATGCTCGGACCGAAGACGGATCGCGGCTACGTCAGCGCCTGACCAGTGCGGGCGGTCGCTGGCTCGCGGTGACCGTCGGTGCCCGATCCCCCGAGGCCCCGGAGGGAGTTGTCGCCGTCGCGGACAACAGCGGCGCCGTCCGCGCCAGCTACGCCCCGGACGGACGGGCCCGTACCTACCTGATCCGCCCGGACGGGTACGTCGCCGCCTGCACAGAGCCCACGCGGGACGCCGTACGGACCGCCTGGCTCGCCGGAACCGGAGTACAGCGCTAGTCGCAGCCACCTGGCCCGTGACCGTGTCCGATCCACTGGCCGGTTGTGTAGCGAACCGCCGTTTTCGGGCCGGTCAGTCGGGGGGTTGTGTAGAGAACCGCCGTTTTCGGGTGTCCATGCGGGAGGACGCAGGCGCCGCGCCGACTGCCGCACCTTGCGCCCGCGAAGGAGGCCATCGCGAGCGGTCCAGTTCTGGGTCGGGGACCATAGAATCCGCGGTTGTGACCCCACCGGCGGTGCTGGCGATCGCGCACCGGCGGGGCGGACGGTCCCTTCCGGACTGGGTAGGGCATCCGGCGGTATTGGCCGTGGCCGGTTTTCTGCTCATCCGGGCAATCGGGCTGCTGGTTCTGGCCATCTCGCCCGACCGAGCCGGCCGGCCGCTGATCGAGGTTCTCGGGATCTGGGACGGCGGCTGGTACGTACGAATCGCCGAACAGGGGTACGCCGATTCCCTGGACCTCTCGGCGCCCGCCACCGACCAGTCGACGGGGTCGCTGGCCTTCTTTCCCGTCTATCCGTTGCTGATGCGGTTGATCTCCGCGTCGACCGGGCTGGATCCTCGCGTGGCCGCAGTTCTCATCTCGGTGGCGGCCGGGGCGGTTGCCGCCGCGGGCATCGCCATCCTTGCCACTGACTGGGCCGGCCATCGGGTCGGCGTACTAACCGGACTGCTCTGGGCCTGCGCTCCGATGGCCGTCGTCAGCACGCTCGTCTACTCCGAGGCCCTGTTCACCGCGCTGGTCGTGTGGACATTCGTTGCGCTGCGCCGACATTCCTGGCTGTTGGCCGGAGTCCTCGGCGCAGCCGCCGGCCTGACCCGGCCGACGGGCGTCGCCGTGGGCGTGGCTGTGGCGGCGTACGTGGGCTGGACTGTGCTGCAGCCCTTGCTTGTACGGCGATCGCGAGTACCGCAGGTCGTCGGTGCGCACCGCGCGACCTCGGTGCAGGACATGGGCGTCGATCCGGACATCGCCGAAAGGGCCCGCCCAGCCGCGATTTCCGGCGGGACAACTGCCCTGGCGTTTACGGCCGGAGTTCTGGCCCTCGCCGGCACACCAGCCTTCTCGCTCTGGGTCGGGCTGCGCTCGGGGCGCTGGGACGGCTGGTTCGCCGTACAGGACGCGTTCTGGGGTTCTCGCTTCGACGGTGGTGCCTCGATGCTGGACCTGTCCGGCAAGGTGGTCCGGGGAGAGTCCGTGCCAGGCGTGGAGCTCATGAGCCTGGCCGTCGTCGGCTGCATGCTGGTCGCCGTCCTCCTGCTGACGCTGGCGGTTCTCGGCCGGGTCTGGTGGCCGCTGCTCGTCTATGCGGCGATGTCGCTGGTCATGGTGATCGGATCGGCCGGTTACTTCAGTAGCAAGCTGCGCTTTCTCGTCCCGATCTTCGTTCTGGTGTTCCCGCTGGCGCGCTGGCTGGGCAGCCGTTCGCGCCCGACGCAGATCATCGTGGTGCTGGCAGCTATCGCGGCTACAACGGTCAGTGGAACGTGGCTGTTGCTGAGCTGGCCGTACGCGATCTGAGAACGCCTTCGCGGACCCCGGTGTCAGGCGTTCGGGTCGCGCAGGCCGACGCAATCCAGATCCCAGAACGCCTGCGGGTACACCAGGGTGCCGGTCATCCACGGCTCGTACGAGGACAGCTTCAGGACCTGGAAGGCCGGCTCGGGAATCCGCAGGGACGGGCGGCGAAATCCCAGCGGTTCGCCCGGCTCGAAACCGAAGCGCGGGTAATAGCGGGGCGATCCCTCAAGGAAGACCAGCGGCTCGGCACGTTGCCGTACGGCGTCCAGCCCGTGGCGGATCAGTGCGGTTCCGATCCCACGACCTTGGAACCGGGGAAGTAGACCGACCGGGCTGAGCACCAGCACGTCGACCAACCGGCGCGGCGCGTCGAGAACGCTCCGGGTGAACAGAGCCTGGCCGATGACCGCTCCGTCGTACTCGGCGACGAAAGACAGCCCGGGCAGCCACGCCGTCGTGACCCGAAGTGCCTCGACCAGGTCGGCCACGACCGGCCCGCCGAACGAGCGAACGACGACGTCCCGGACGGCGGCCACCTCGCCCGGTCGTTCCTGTCGACACAGCACCGCTCGCGCCAACTCACTCATGTCGACCGTGATCTTGACCTTATTGCGGCGACACGCCGTGATCGACGGCCAGAAACCACCACAAGGTCAAGATCACCACGACTGGGGCCGCTCGCGGGGCTGGCGGTTGCGGGTCAGAGGCGGCCGGTGAAGGCCTGGTTGCCCGACTTGAGGGTCGAGTCCGTACCGAAGTAGGCGTGCTTGGACATGTCCGGTGAGTACGCACTGGCCGGCGGCGTACGGCCCAGCGCCTCGGCCACGGCGCGGATGTGGTGCGGTCCGGCGCCGCAGCAGATTCCGAGATAACTCGCCCCCAGGTCGGTCGCCTTGCGGGTGAACTCCTCGATCTCGTACCGGTTGCAGGTGAACGGATCCAGCGCGGTCGGGAACGGAATCCCGCCAGGCAGCAACTTCTCGCCGATCGGGTCGCGCAGCGACTGCATCGTCGGCTCGTCCGGGGTCGTTCGGTAGGGCACCGGAAGGGCAGCGACCGGTACGTCGACGGCGGCGGTCACCTCGGCCAACAGCGGGAGCATCGTCTCCGGACCACGAGCGCAGTTCAGCCCGACCACATCGGCACCGTTGTCGGCCAGCGCGCGGCAGACCTCTGCGACCGTCCCGCCGTCGCGCATGTCCGGTTCGCGGTGCGGCACGAGCATGATGACCGACGGCAAGCCGGCCTCTTTGATCACGTCGAGGGCGATCTGAGCCTCGCCGGCCCAGCTGATCGTCTCGGCAATGATGAAGTCGGCGCCGGCTTCGACCGCCCAGCCGATCTGCTCGGTGAAGATCGAGCGGACCAGGTCGTGACTGGCCGGGTCGGCCGGGTCGTAGACGTTCGTGTTACAGACGTTGCCGGCCAGCAGCGCACCGTGCTTTCGGGCCACTGCCTTGGCCAGATCCAGCGCCTGCCGGTTCATCGGCTCGAGCAGATCCTCGGCGCCGATCAGGCGCAGCTTCTCGCGGTGCGCGTAGTAGGTGAAGGCCTCGACAACGTCGGAGCCGGCATGGACGAACTCCTCGTGCAGCGCACTGACCTGCTCAGGGTGATCGAGCACCACCTTAGGGACGAATGCGCCGGCCTGCAGGTAGCCGCGACGCTCGAGTTCGAACAGGTACCCCTCTGCGCAGATCACCGGGCCGGCAGCGAGCCGGTCGAGAAGTCCGACGGTGGCGGGCGGGTCAGCAGGCGCAACAGGCGCGGCGGTCATATCAGCTCCACGAGAACGGGCGGATGAGGACGGTACGGGGCGTACGGTGCGGGTCTCGATCTCTGGTCGGTGCGGGTCGGGAGTCGGTGCAGGTCGGGGAGTACGAGCACGCTTGCCTGGCCACGGTCTAAGTGCAACACTGCGATCATGCTTGTTGCCCCAACGGCAACACCGTTTCACTATGAACGGGGACCGTAACATGCCCCCGGCGCCGCCGACAATGCGATCCGACGATGAGTCGAGAGCACCTCGCCCCGGAGTCGCGATCCCGTTCACCTCGACGTCCGAGCGACCGATCGCTGCCGTACAGCGGGCCCTGGCCGTGCTCGACTGCCTCGCCGCCGAACCCGCGGATCTGGGTACCAACGAGATCGCCCGGCGGGTCGGCAGCAACGCCAGTTCGGTCTCCCGACTGCTGGCCACCCTGGCCCGCGAGGAGTACGTCCGCCGGGTGCCCAGCACGGGGCGCTACCGGCTCGGTCTGCGCCTGGTCGAGCTCGGCCACTCGGCCCTGGCGCGGGTCGATCTGCGCGAGGTCGCCCGGCCGCACCTGATCGCACTCACCGCGGTGAGCGGCGAGACCGCAACCCTGTCGGTGCCGGGGGAAGAGACCCCGATGACGGTGGATTTCGTGCAGAGCCCGTCGTCGGTACGCAGTGTTGCCCAACTGGGTCGCCCGGCCGTGCCGCATGCGACCGCCACCGGCAAGGTGTTCCTCGCCTATCGCGACGTCAAGCGCGACCATCTCGGTGCCGACTCCAGCATGCGCGCCGGCGCCTACGCTGATCGGGCGCTGATCGCCTACACCAGGCGGACGATCACCGATCCGCGCAGTCTGGCCGAGGAGTTGGCGGGGGTACGAGCACACGGGTTCGCCCAGGCCCTGGGGGAGCGGGAGATCGAGCTCAACGCCATCGCCGTGCCCGTCCTGGCCGCCGGCGGGGAGCTGGTGGCGATGCTGGGCCTGCAGGGCCCGGCCAGCCGGTTCGACTACAGCGCCATGCACGCCGTCCTGGACCGGCTTCGCGAGCACGGGCAGCAACTGGCCGTCCACGTCGCTCCGCCGCACGGGTAACAGATCGTACGGGCAGCGCGCCGTTCCGGCTTGGCCGGCTCGGTTGTAGCGTCCGCGGCATGCGCATCACGCTGGCCCAACTCGCACCCACGTTGGGCGATGTCGCAGCCAACCTCGCCCGGTCGGAAGAGGTCCTCTCCGAGGTGGCGCAGGACAGCGATCTGGTGGTCTTTCCCGAGCTGTTCTTGAGCGGTTACTCGATCGGGACGGTCGATGAGGACATGTCGCTG
>JACCUM010000318.1 GCA_013811805.1 Geodermatophilaceae bacterium
GAAGCTGCCCGACGCCTCGCGCTCCCTCGGCCGCTCGATGCGGATCTTCAAGGGTGAGATGAAGGGCATGAAGGACGACGACGTCCGTACCAAGGCCGAAGCCGAGACCGTCCGCGGTCAACTGCCCACCACGTCCCCGAGCCCGACCGGTCCGACTGTGGCCTCCACGGCACCGCCCGTGGTCGCCGATGTCCCTGAGCACAAGCCATACCCGGAGTACGACCAACCGCGCTGAACCGACGTCGCCCGCGTGCGGCGTACTGCCGTAGCGCCGCAGACCTGGCAGCCCTTCCCACCCTCCCATCGTCCGCTGAACGTCCCGTCGAGCAGGGAGCCCTGATCCGGTGACCGGCCCGGCCAAACGTCTCTTCCGTGGCAACTTCCGGCGCTGGCGCCAGCGGGAGAACACCGAAGCGACGATGAGCCTGGCCTCGCACCTGAAGGAATTGCGCAACCGGCTGGTCAAGGCGTTCATCTTCATCTTCATTGCCGGCGTCGGCACGTTCATCTGGTACAACAACGGGCTGCTCGACTTCATCAAGGCGCCCTATTGCGACCTGCCCGAGACTCTGCGGTTCAGCGTGGAGGGCCAGGAGTGCACGCTGATCGTCACTGACGTACTGGGGGGCTTCCTGCTCCGGCTGAAGGTCTCCTTCATCGGCGGAATCATCCTGTCGTCGCCGTTTTGGCTCTATCAGCTGTGGGCCTTTGTGACACCCGGACTCAAACGCAACGAGAAGCGCTACACGGTCGTGTTCGTGGCGCTGTCGTCGCTGTTGTTCGCCGGCGGGACGGTGCTGGCCTACATCACCCTGCGCAACGGACTGAAGCTGCTTCTCGGGATCGCCGGGGAAGGCGTTACCCCGCTGCTCACGGCACCGGAGTACGTGAGCTTCGTCGTCCTCTTACTGGTCGCCTTCGGCATCTCGTTCCAAGTGCCGCTGATCGCGTTGATGCTGAATTTCGTCGGCGTGTTGTCCTACCAGTCGATGGCCCGGAGCCGGCGCTGGGCGTTCTTCTTGACCCTGGTCTTCGCCGCGTTCATCACGCCAACTCAGGACCCGTTCACGATGCTGGCGATGGGCGGGCCGATGATCCTGCTCTTCGAGGCGGCGATCCAGGTGGCCCGGATCTTGGATCGGCGACGGGCCAAGCGGGACGCGCTCACCGGGTTCCAAGACCTCGATGACGATGAGGCCTCGCCACTGGACGCCTCCCCGTCGAGGCTGGACGAGCAGCCCGTTCTCGAATCCCCCGCGCCGATCGATGAGCCGATTCAGCCGGCGGATGGCCAGGACGAGGAGCCGGACCCGAGCGCCGGACCGGCTCGGTAGCTCATGGCCGGCAAGGTCGACGTCACTCTGCTCGTCAACCCGCACGCCGGCCGTGGCCGGGCCGTTGGCATCGGGCATCAGGTGGCCGCAGACCTTGGTGCCCGTGGCCTACGGGCCACCGTGTCGACGGCTGAATCCCTTCCGGCCATGCGCGCCATCGCCACCGAGGCGGTGCAGCAAGGCGATGCCGCCCTCGTTGTCATCGGCGGCGACGGCATGTCTCATCTGGCCATCCAGGAGATCGCCGAAACCTCCACCGCGCTCGGCATCATTCCGGCCGGAACAGGCAACGATTTCGCCAGCGCACTCGGCCTGCCCGGTGACGTACACGCCGCGACGGCCGCGATCGCCGATGCCCTCGAGGCGGCCGCTCATCGCCGTGTGGACCTGGCGCGCTGCGGTCAGCGATGGTGGGCCAGCGTCCTGTGCGCCGGCTTCGACTCGGCTGTCAACGCCCGCGCCAATCGGATGCGCTGGCCGCACGGACCCCGGCGCTACGACCTGGCCCTGCTGGCAGAGCTGGCCCGACTCCGAGCCGTACCGATGACCCTGGATCTGGACGGCGCAACGGTGACCCTCGACGCGACCCTGGTAGCCGTCGGGAACACGTCGACCTACGGAGGCGGGATCCCGATCTGTCCCCGGGCCGACCCGAGCGACGGCCTGCTCGACGTCACCGTTGTCGCCCGGATCAGCCGGCGACGGCTGATCCGGGTAACCCCGACCCTGCGCCGCGGCGAGCACCTGGCTCACCCAGCTGTCCGCACGTATCGAGCGCGGACGATCTCCGTGAGCTGCGACGAGCCGCCCGTGATCACCGCCTACGCCGACGGAGAGCCGGTCTCAGCCCTCCCCATCACCGCGATCTGCCACCCGGGCGCCCTTCGCATCCTGCAGCCAGCAGCTGCGCGACCGGCGTCATAGCCTTGGGTCGTGGCCACCCATGCGGATAACCACACCCAGGCACGAATCCGGGCGGCCTACCCGCAGCTGACCGACTTCGCAGCCAAGATCGGCTTCGAGCTCGACGGATTTCAGATCGAGGGCTGCCAAGCACTCGAGGACGGCCACGGTGCCCTGATCGCCGCACCGACGGGGGCCGGCAAGACCGTCGTGGGTGAGTTCGCGGTTCACCTGGCTCTACACGATGGGCGAAAGTGCTTCTACACCACGCCGATCAAGGCGTTGTCCAACCAGAAGTACAACGATCTCCTCCATCGGTACGGCCGCGACAAGGTCGGATTGCTCACTGGCGACCGGACCGAGAACGGCGACGCGCCCATCGTCGTGATGACCACAGAAGTCTTGCGCAACATGCTCTACACCGGATCCGGGGCGCTGCTCGGACTGGGCTTCGTCGTCATGGACGAGGTGCACTACCTGGCCGACCGTTTTCGTGGGGCGGTCTGGGAGGAGGTGATCATCCACCTACCGGAGTCAGTGGCTCTGGTGTCGTTGTCGGCCACGGTGAGCAACGCCGAGGAGTTCGGTGCCTGGCTGGTCGCCGTTCGAGGCAACACCGCGGTGGTGGTCAGCGACACCCGGCCCGTCCCGCTGTGGCAGCACATGATGGTCGGCACCCGACTGTTCGACCTGTTCGCCACCCGGAGACGCCCGGACGGTACGGGGACCGCGGCGGTGAATCCACACCTCGAGCAGGCCGTACGCGATGTCCAGAGCAGGCTCTGGTCGAACGAGACCCGAGGACGAGGTTCTGGCCGAGACCGCAACCGCACCGGTGGCTACGAACGACGTCAGCGGTGGCGCCCGCCGTACCGCGCCGACGTGCTGGCCCGACTTGATCGCGACGGCCTGCTGCCAGCCATCACCTTCGTCTTCAGCCGGGCGGGTTGCGATGCTGCCGTGGCCCAGGTCTTGCACAGCGGACTGCGGTTGACCACCGAGGAGGAACGCAACCAGATCACGGCGATTGTCAACGAGCACTGCGCCGATCTGCCGGACGAGGATCTGGCGATCCTCGGCTACTGGGAGTGGGTCGAGGCGCTGCGAGCCGGCATCACAGCCCACCACGCGGGACTCATTCCAGCCTTCAAGGAGACCGTGGAGGAACTTTTCGTCCGCGGTCTGGTCAAGGCTGTCTTCGCCACGGAGACCCTGGCATTGGGCATCAACATGCCCGCCAGATCGGTCGTGCTGGAGCGGTTGACCAAGTGGAACGGCGACCGGCACGCCCCATTGACCGCGGGGGAATACACCCAGTTGACTGGGCGGGCCGGCCGGCGTGGGATCGACATCGACGGACATGCGGTCGTGATGTGGTCACCGGAGGTCGACGCGGCGGCGGTCGGTGGGCTTGCCTCGACCCGTACGTACCCCCTGCGCTCCTCGTTCACGCCGTCCTACAACATGGCCGCCAACCTGGTTGCTCAGCTTGGCCGGGCCGCCGCTCGGGACCTGTTGGGATCCTCCTTCGCCCAGTTCCAAGCCGACCGTGATGTCGTCGGCCTGCAGCAGCGGGTGACCACGCATTCGAAAGCCCTTGCCGAATTCGCGGCGGCGATGGCCTGCGATCTCGGAGACTTCACCGCCTACGAAGACGTGCGGATGGAGTTGAGCCGACGCGAGGCCGAGCTGTCCCGACTCGGCGACCGTCAGCGGCGTGGCGATGCCCTCCAGGCGCTGGAGCAACTACGGATCGGGGACGTGATCCGCGTACCGCACGGCCGCCGCCAAGGTCTGGCGGTAGTCCTCGACCCCGGACTCTCCCCGTTGTCCGATCCACGCCCGCTGGTCCTGACCGAGCAGCGCTGGGCCGGGCGGTTGAGTGGCACCGACTTCCCGGTTCCCGCGCAGCCATTGGCCCGGATCAAGGTGCCCAAAAACTTCAACCACCGCAGCCCGGTCGCCCGCCGTGATCTCGCTTCCAGCCTGCGGACTGCGCGAACCGAATCCGATCTCGGCCCTCGCCAGACGAACACCCGACGTCGAGCGGCCGCAGAGGATGCCGAGATCGCCCGGCTGCGGTCGGAACTGCGTGCCCATCCGAGCCATCAGTGCCCCGACCGGGACGAACACGCTCGGTGGGCTCGCCGCTGGAGCCAGCTCAACCGGGAGATCGAAGGCCTGCGCGCTCGGATCGAGCAACGCACCGGTTCGATTGCCCGATCCTTCGACCGGATCTGTGCCCTGCTCGAACACCTGGGCTACCTGACCGGCAAGCCACCCCCGGAGGCGTTGTCCGAGGCCGGCCGCGGACTGACCCGCATCTGGAGCGAGACGGATCTGGCCACCGCGGAGTGCCTGCGCGACGGAGTCTTCGACGGTCTCGGCCCGGCCGAACTCGCTGCGTGCGTCTCGGCCCTGGTCTACGAGACACGCCGAGACGTACTGGCCGTCTGGTCCGCACCGTCCACGCTCGTCGGTGAGCGCCTGGCCGACGTCCAAGAGGTCACCGGTCGATTGCGCGCCCTGGAGTCGGAGAACGGGCTGTCGCTGACCCGCGAACTGGATCCTGGCTTCGCTGGTGCCGCGTTTCGGTGGGCCCGCGGGGAGTCGCTGGACCGGGTCCTGCGCGCAGCCCGGGACGAGGGCACGGAGCTGACGGGTGGTGACTTCGTCCGGTGGACCCGCCAGCTCATCGATCTGCTCGGCCAATTGGCCAGAGTCGGCGACCTGTCCGAACAGGGTTCGGCATCGGGTCCATCTGAGCGCCGCGTCGCCGCGGTGGCGGCGCGGGCAGTGACGGCTTTGCGTCGTGGCGTGGTCGAAGCGGGGGATCCCGCGGTAGTACACAATGTGTGAGCCTTCACCACCACCGGTCCCGATCCGATTAGAGGAGCACCGATGACCAACCCACCTCAGGGCGGTGGCGAGCAGCCGCGCGGATCTTCGGATGCCGAGCAGCCGCCCACCGCCGCTCAGCACTCGGGTTGGGGTCAACCGACGCCGGACGTAGCGCCGAGTTCTTCCGAGCGGCCGGAGCAATCAGAACCGACCACGCCATCCAATCCACCTCAGTCATCGTCGGGCTGGGGCCGGGAGGCGGCGCCGTCGACCGAGGCTCAGTCAGCGTCGGGCTGGGGCCAGCAGTCCGCGCCGTCGACCGATCCACCTCTGTCAGCGTCGGGCTGGGGCCAGCAGCCCGCGCCATCGTCCTCGTCAGCACCCGCAGCCTCCCCGCAATCCTCGGGTTGGGGACAGCCGCCGGCCTCGCCAAGCCAGTCCAGCCC
>JACCUM010000319.1 GCA_013811805.1 Geodermatophilaceae bacterium
GCAGCGTCTCGCTGGTGTGCAGGGCCACCGCGGGGCCGACCAACTGCAACAAAATGAAGGGGCTCATCGGCAGACCCAGCGGCACCAGCGCCCGGTCGGCAACCTCGATCGGGGTGCCCTGGTCGACAGCAGTGGTGACCGCGCCGAGGAAACGGGTCAGCAGCCGGTTGACCACGAAAGCCGGGGCGTCCTGGACCAGAACGCAGCTCTTCTTCAGCGTTCTACCCACGTCGAAAGCCGTTGCCAGAGTGGCGTCGTCGGTCTTGGCGCCGCGGACGATCTCCAACAGCGGCAAGACCGCCACCGGGTTGAAGAAGTGAAAACCGACGACCCGCTCGGGATGTTCGAGATCGGCCGCCATCTCGGTGATGGACAGCGACGATGTGTTGGTCGCAAGGATGCAATCCGGGCCGACGACGGCCTCGACCTCGGCGAAGACCCGCCTCTTGACGGCCAGGTCCTCGAAAACCGCTTCGAGGACGAAGTCGGCATCGGCGAAGGCGTCCTTGGTCAGCGAGCCCGACACCAGGGACTTGAGCCGATTCGCCTTGTCGGTGCTGACTCGGCCCTTGCCGAGGAGTTTGTCGATCTCGTCGTGTACGTAGGCAACCCCGCGGTCCAGCCGTTCCTGGTCCAGGTCGGTCAGGACCACGGGCACTTCCAGGCGCCGGGTGAACAGCAGCGCGAGTTGGCCGGCCATGAGACCCGCGCCCACGATGCCGACCTTCGAGACCGGGCGGGTCAACTTCTTGTCCGGTACGCCAACCGGCCGCTTGGCCCGCTTCTGCACCAAGTCGAATGAGTACAGCCCGGCCCGCAGCTCATCGGTCATCAACAGATCGGCGAGAGCGTCGTCCTCGGCGGCCGTGCCGGCCAGGAACTGGTCACCTTCGACACCGCCCCGGGCGGCTTCCAGCAATTCCAAGGCGCGGTACGGGGCGGGCGCGGCGCCGTGAAACTTGGCGTCCACCAAGGCCCGACCGCGCTCAAGTGCCGCGGTCCAAGCCTGGCCACGGTCGATCGCTGGCCGGGTGACCGTTGTCGAACCACTGAGAACGCTTGCGGCCCACTCGATCGAGCGTTCCAGGAAGTCCGCCGGCTCGAAAGTGACGTCGGCGATGCCCAGCTTGGCTGCCTGCTTGGCGTTCAACATCCGGTTCTGGTTGAGCGCGTTGTCCAGGATCACGGTGACTGCGCCATCGGCGCCGATCAGGTTGGGCAGCAGCTGGGTTCCACCCCAGCCTGGCACGATCCCGAGGAAGCACTCGGGCAGGGCGATAGCCGCAGCACCTGTGGACAGCGTCCGATAGTGACAGTGCAGAGCGAGCTCGACCCCGCCGCCCATCGCCGCGCCGTTGACGAAGGCGAACGTCGGGATGGTCGAATGCTTGAACCGGCCGAACACCTCGTGGCCGAGGCGAGAAATCTGCAGCGCCTTGTCCCGCGTGTCGATCAGGCCGATCCCGGACAGATCGGCGCCGACAGCGAAAATGAACGGCTTGCCGGTCACCGCGATCGCGGCCACGGTGGGGGAGCGGGCCTCGATCTGGTCGAAGGCAGCAGCGAGATTAGCCAACCCCGCCGGGCCGAACGTCGTCGGTCGGGTGTGGTCCAGGCCGTTGTCGATCGTGATCAGGGCGAGCTCACTGTCGAGTCCCGGGACGGGGAGGTAGCGCACGTACGCGGACGTCACCACCTCCTTCGGGTAGTCCAGCGCGGCGGTCACGAGTGGGCTCCCTGGCTGGCGTCGTATGCCGGGTTCTCCCAGATCACGCTGCCGCCCATGCCAATTCCGATGCACATGGCGGTGAGCCCGTACCGTACGTCCGGTCTTTCGGCGAACTGTCGAGCGAGCTGGGTCATCAGCCGGACGCCGGAGGAGGCCAACGGGTGGCCGACGGCTATCGCCCCACCCCACGGGTTGACCCGCTCGTCATCGTCGGCGATGTCGAAGTGGTCGAGAAAGGCCAGGACCTGTACGGCAAAGGCTTCATTCAGCTCGAAGGCTCCGATGTCCTCGATGGACAGTCCGGTCTGACAAAGGAC
>JACCUM010000328.1 GCA_013811805.1 Geodermatophilaceae bacterium
TCTGCATCGACTCCTCGGTCGTGGAGGCGTTGGAGGCCGGGCTGGCCGCCTATCAAGGGCGGGCGCTGGTCAACTCCGTGACCGCCGAGGACGACCGGATGGAGCTGATCCTGCCGCTGGTCAAGCAGTACGGCGCCGCGGTCATCGCGCTGCCCAATGACGAGCACGAGATCCCGATGGAGGCCGACCGTCGCCTGGAACTGGTCCGCCACATCGTCGAGGTGGCCACCTCCCGGTACGGCTTGGCCATCGAGGACATCGTGATCGACCCGCTGGCGATGCCGATCGGGGCGGACACGACCGTGGTCGAGACGACGCTGGAGACGATCTCACGAATACGCGCGGAGTTCGGGCTCAACATGTGCCTGGGTGCCTCCAATGTGTCGTTCGGGATGCCTGAGCGGCACACCCTGGGCGCGACGTTCCTGCCCATGGCGATGACGGCCGGGTTGACCAGCGCGATCATGGACACCAGGACCCCGCAGATCGTCGAGGCGGTCAAGGCCGCGGATCTGCTGCTCGGGCACGACGAGTGGGGCATGAACTGGATCGCGGCGCACCGGGCCCGCCAGAGCGCGTGACCCGCGGCGCGCGTTCGGACCTGCACCGGGAGGGGCTGCTGGATCCGCCCGGCTCTCCGGAGTTGTCGCACGACGGGACGGGCCGGGTCCGGCTGCATTTCCTGCCGCTGGAACGCGATGTCCGGGTGCCGCCGGGCGTGACCGTGTTCGATGCAGCGAGCTGGAATGGCATCGCGATCGACTCGACCTGCGGGCGGCACGGCACCTGCAAGAAGTGCCGCGTTCGGATCATCACCGGCTCGGTGCCGGTGTCCCGGCTGGACGTGCGCTGCTTCAGTGCAGATGAACTGCGCGACGGGTGGCGGCTGGCCTGCATGGCCGCGGCGGTCGGCGATGTCTCGGTCGACGTGCCACCGCTGTCGACCCGGCCGAAGGCCGCAACCGTTGGGGTCGGTCGACAGGTCATCTTGCGACCGGCGATCCAGAAGCGGTACGTCGAACTGACCGAGCCGACGCTGGCCGACCAACGACCGGATCTGGACCGGGTACTGGACGCCGTCGAAGACCTGGAGCTGCGGGCGGATCTGCATGTGCTGCGGCGGCTTCCCGGCGTACTGCGAGCGTCTGGCTTCGCGGTGACGGCGGTAGTCGTCGACGACGTGCTGGTCGACGTGGAGCCAGGCGATACGACCGCTCGCCGGTTTGGGTTGGCCTTCGACCTGGGTACGACGACGGTGGTGGCGACCCTGCTGGACACCTCGACCGGGACGCCGGCGGCAGTGGCCTCGATGCTGAACAAGCAGCAACCCTTCGGTGCCGACGTGATCACCCGGATCAGCGCGACCATGCTCGATCCGACTGCGCTGGAGCGCCTGCAAACCCTTGCCCAGGAGACCCTGGCCGAACTCGCAGCAGAGGTGTGCGCGGAGGCCGAGGTCGATCCGGGCGAGGTCTATGAGATCGCACTGGCCGGCAACGCCACCATGACCGCGCTGGTGCTGGGCATCGACCCGGAGCCGCTGGGCGTGGCGCCGTTCGTGATGTCTGCGGCGTCCTGGCCGGCGGTGAAGGCCTCGGATCTGGGCCTGGCCGTGCATCCGGCCGCGCCCGCGGTGGTCTTCCCGGCGTTGGGCGCCTATGTCGGGGGCGACATCGTGGCCGGGATGTTGGCCTCGGGGATGGATCGAGACAAGCGGTTGCGGCTGTTCATCGACGTGGGAACGAACTGCGAGATCGTGCTCGGCGACGGCGAGCGGATCATCGCGACGGCGGCGCCGGCCGGGCCGGCGTTCGAAGGTGGGGCGATCCGGTGCGGGATGCGCGCGGCCGACGGCGCGATCGAGGTCGTAAAGCTGACCGGCGGCGACGTCAGCCTGCAGGTGATCGGCGACGCCGTACCGGAGGGCCTGTGCGGGTCCGGCTTGGTCGATGCGGTCTCGGAGCTGGTACGGGTCGGTCTGCTGGATTCCAGTGGTCGGCTGCTGAGCCAGGAGGAGGCCAAGGAGATCGCGCCGGGACTGGCCGACCGGTTCTGCTCGGTCGGGGCCGAGCGGGTGTTCGTCCTGTCCTGGCGCGGCGTCGAGCCCGCCGAGTCGGTGTACCTGTCGCAGCGGGACGTGCGCGAGTTGCAGTTCGCGAAAGCGGCCATCGCGACCGGCTGGACGCTGCTTCTGGAGGAGTTCGGGATCGCGCCGGACGATGTGGCGCAGGTGTTGCTCGCCGGGTCCTTCGGCAGCTACCTGTCACCGGCCTCGGCGGTACGGATCGGGCTGGTACCCAAGCTGCCGGTCCTGCGGATCGTGAGTGCGGGAAACGTCGCCGGTGAAGGCGCGAAGATGGCGCTGCTGAGCATGCAGGAACGGTCCGGAGCTGCTGCGCTATTGCGGGAGGTGCGCTATGTCGAGCTCTCTGACCGGCCGGATTTCAACGATCGATTCGTCGATCTGCTTGCCTTCCCCGGCTGACTCCTCGGCTGATCCCCCCGCTGACCGCGTTGCGGTCATCGCCTGCGGGGCCCTGTCAAAGGACATCGGCGCCATCGTCGAGGGCAGGGATTGGCCGGTGGACGTATACCCGTTACCGCCGTTGTTGCACAACCGACCCGAGCAGATCGCGGCGGCGGTCGATGCGGCAGTCGAGGAGTTGGCGGGCAGGTACGACCGCGTCGCGATCGCCTACGCCGACTGCGGGACCTACGGCGCGCTGGACGAGGTCTGCGCACGACGTGGACTGCAGCGGTTACCCGGCCTGCACTGCTATGACCTCTACGCCGGCCCCGAACGACTTCGAGAACTGTTCGAGGAGCAGCCGGGAACCTACCTGCTGACCGATTTCCTGGTCCGCTCCTTCGAGCGGTCCGTGCTCCAGGAGTTGGGCCTGGACCGGCATCCTGAACTCCGGGACGCCTACTTCGCCCACTACACCCGCATTGTCTGGCTCGCCAGCAACCCGGATGAGGATCTCCGGCGGCGCGCAGACACAGCCGCCAAGGCGCTCTGCCTGCCGATCGTCATGGTGGATGTATTGCACGACAGGCTGGAGTCCGCTCTGTCGAACATCCTGAGCGCGCCCGCCACGTAACGCCGCGAAGTGGTTCGATTCCGGCATGGATCCGGTGACCGGCACGATCGGCGGAATCCTGGCTGCGTTCGGGCTGTCCGGGGCAGCCGGCCTCAACGCCTGGTTGCCGCTGCTAGCGGTCGGCCTGGGTGACCGAGCGGGTTGGGTGAACCTGGATTCGCCGTACGACGCGCTGTCGAGCGTGCCCGGTCTGATCGTCGTGGCCCTGCTCTTCGTTCTCGACCTGATCGGGGACAAGGTCCCGGCGTTGGACAGCGTGCTGCACGCGATCGGCCTGGTGATCGCTCCGGCTAGCGGGGCGGTGCTGTTCGCGGCGCAGACCGACGTGACCAGCGATCTGAATCCGGCCGTTGGTGCGCTGCTAGGGGCACTGACCGCAGGCAGCCTGCAGGCCGGGCGGGCGGCTGTACGACCATTCGTGACAGCCTCGACCGCCGGGATCGGCAATCCGGCGGTGTCCGCAGCCGAGGACGGCACCGCACTGGTGATGACGGTGCTGGCTTTCGCACTGCCCGTTCTGGCGTTCCTGCTCGTCGTGGTAGTACTGGGTCTGCTCATCTGGCTGGTGCTGCGTGCCCGACGCTGG